>JALYLT010000133.1 GCA_030774095.1 Chloroflexota bacterium | reverse complement strand
GCGTCGGTCCCCAGGGGTAGTCCGGCGCCCGCGTCCAGCGCGGCAGGGCGCCCCAGAGCGCGAGCGAGCGGGTCCGCTGTGGATACGTCGCGGCGAAGAGCATCGTCATGGAGCCGCCTTCCGATACCCCGAAAAGGTGCGCGCTCTCGCTGCTGATGCTGTCGCGGATCGCGCGGATGTCGTCGGTGCGCTCCTCGAGTGTCGCGACGTTCGTCGGCCGGTCGGAGAGACCAGTGCCGCGCTTGTCGAATCGGATCAGGCGACAGAACGACGACACGCGATCGGCGAAGCGCGCGGCGTACGGGTTCTCTCACATCAGCTGCAGGTGGGACACGGCTCCGGGAGACCAGATGAGATCAACGGGTCCGTCGCCGATGACTTGATAGGCGATGTACAGATCGCCGCTCTTCGCGTACTGAACGGGTGGCGGCACGCTACGGCCCGAAGTACTCGAAGAAGCCGAACGCCGCGGCGCGAGCTTCTCCACCAGGACGATCAGCGCGATGAGCGCGACCCACGCGAGGCCCATCCCGCCCGCGGCGACGAGCACGGCCATGAGCGCCCAGCAGCATCCAAGGCAGTACAGGCCGTGGTCGATGCCCAGCCGGAGCGGGCCGAGCGCGCCGCCATGCCAGTGACGCACGAGGAAGTCGGCTGGGGTCTGGCACGCGCGCAGGCAGGTCGCCTTGAGCGGCGTGAATTGGTACGCGCCGGCGGCGACGAGGACCGCCGCGACGCCGAGCGGCCGCACGCTGGGATCCAGGACCGCATCCAGGACGCGCTGCGCCAGCAGCACGATCGCTCCGACGAGCGCCCAAACCAGCAGATATCCCACACCGAAGGCCAGCGTCCGGAGCTCGCCGCGTGGTCCGTCAGTGACCGACATGCGATAGAGCAGGAACATCGGCGCGCTGGAGGGCAGCATCATCGCGACCATCATCAAGGTCCAGGCCGCGAGGAATGTCATTGGATCGATCATCGGCGTTCCGGCGATGAGCGCTGCCCACGCAGCGAGCGTAATGACGGCGAGGCCGGCGACCGTGACGATCGGGACCGAACGAAGGCTTAGGCTCATAGCGTTCGCGGCGCAGTTTAGGGATTTGACACTCGCGGTTGCGCACGATGGAATGGAGAGCGATGGCGACCGCAGAACAGACCTTCCCGGTCGCGCGACCCCGTTACACAGGCATCCTCGAGTGGGTCACGACCGTCGACCACAAGAAGATCGGCGTGCTCTACCTCTTTACGACGTTCTTCTTCTTCCTGTCAGGCGGTCTGCTCGCGCTCGCGATGCGCACGCAGCTCGCGGTACCCGACGGCCACGTCCTCACAGCGCAGCAGTACAACGCCGCGTTCACGATGCACGGGACGACGATGGTGTTCCTCTTCGTCGTACCGGTGTGGACCGGTTTCGCGAACTTCATCATCCCGTTGCAGCTCGGCGCGCGGGATATGGCGTTCCCGCGCCTGAACGCGCTGTCGTACTGGCTGCTCCTGTCGGGTGGCGTCATCCTCTATTCGAGCTTCCTCGTCGGCCCACCCGCATCCGGCTGGACGTCGTATGTCCCGCTGTCGACGAAGCCGTTCTCGCCGGGCTTCGGACAGGACCTGTGGATCATCGGCCTCACCGTTCTCGGGTTCTCGTCGATCTTCGGCGCGCTGAACATGATCGTCACCATCTTCTCGCTGCGCGCGCCGGGCATGACGTTCCATCGCATCACGCTCTTCGCGTGGAGCGTGCTGGTGACCAGCTTCCTGCTCGTGCTCGCGATGCCATTCCTCACCGTCGCGGGCGTTCTGCTGCTGTTCGATCGCATCGCGGGGACGAACTTCTTCGGTGTCGGTGAGGGCGCCGATCCATTGCTGTGGCAGTACCTGTTCTGGTTCTTCGGGCACCCGGAGGTCTACATCATGATCCTGCCGGGCTTCGGAGTGATCAGCGAAGTCCTCCCGGTGTTCTCACGGAAGCCGATCTTCGGCTACAAGATGATCGCGTACGCGTCGGTCGCGATCGGCTTCCTGTCGTTCGGCGTGTTCGTGCATCACATGTTCGTCGCGGGCATCGATCCGGCGCTTCAGATCTTCTTCATGTCGTCGACGATGCTCATCGCGGTGCCGACCGGGGTGAAGGTGTTCTCGTGGCTCGGCACGATCTGGGGCGGATCGATCCGCTTCAAATCCGCGATGCTCTTCGCGCTGGGCTTCCTCGCCGTGTTCACGATCGGCGGCATCTCGGGCGTCTTCCTCGGCTCGGTGCCGGTCGACATCCAGCTGTCGGATACGTACTACGTCGTCGCGCATATCCACTACGTGCTCGTCGGCGGCGCGCTCTTCTCGTTCTTCGCCGCGGCGTTCTACTGGATCCCGAAGATCAGCGGACGGCTGATGAGCGAACGGCTCGGCACGATCCAGTTCCTGATCTTCTTCCTCGGCTTCAACCTCGCCTTTTACCCGATGCATCAGCTCGGCATCGAAGGCATGCCCCGCCGGACCTATCACTACGTCCAGTCTCCTGAGTGGGGTTTCCTGAATCTCATCGCGACGATCGGCGTCTACCTCATCGCGTTCTCGATCCTCATCTTCATCTTCAACTTCCTCAGCAGCATCGTGATGAAGGGCGGGAAGATCGCCGACGACGACCCGTGGGAGGGCGACACGCTCGAGTGGGCGACCAGCTCTCCGCCGCCGCCGTACAACTTCGCGCGCATCCCGGTCGTGCACAGCGCACGCCCCTTGAAAGAAGACGTGCCCCACTAGGGGCACGTCGTGAAAGTCGGCATGAGCTTCGGCCCGCGTTACCGCCTCCTCGTGTATGTCACGCTCGCTTTGTCGTTCCTCGTCGTTGTCTGGGGCGGCGTCGTGCGGGTGAGCGGGTCCGGACTCGGCTGCCCCGACTGGCCGCTCTGTCACGGTCAGTTCCTGCCCGGCCTCGACCCAGCCACGCGCATCGAGTGGTTCCATCGCTTCATCGCGATCGCGGGCGGCCTGAGCCTGGCGGCGCTCGGTGTCATCACGATCGCCAGATTCCGGGAACGGTCACGCGTGCTCGCGCTCGTGATCGCGGCGGGGGTCCTGTATGTCCTTCAAGCCGTCCTCGGCGGGATCGTCGTCCTCCTCGAGCTCCCGCACACGTGGGTCACGGCGCATCTCGCGAACGCCGAGATCCTGCTCGCGGTGCTCACCGTGCTCGCCGTCGAGGTACGTTGGCCAGCGCTCGCGTCCCGCAGTCGAGGCGCGCCGTGGACGGCGGTCGTGCTCGCCGCGGCGGTCGGCACGTTCGTCCTGATGCTCACCGGCGCGTACGTGCGCGGCGCCGACGCGAGCACCGCGTGCACGACGTGGCCCCTGTGCGACGACGGCGCGTTCCCGGCGTTCGGCGCACCCGCGATCCACATGGCGCACCGGTGGGTCGCCGGGGTCGTTGGCGTGGTGCTGCTCGCGGCGTGCTGGCAGGCGTGGCGCCATCGCCGCGAAGCGCCGGGCCTCGGAGCATTCGCGCTCCTGACTGCCGTCGCTTTCGCGGCGCAGGTCGCGGTCGGTGCGGCGAATCCGCTGTCCGGCTTCTCCCCCTGGGCTCTGGGCGCGCACCCCGCGCTCGCGTCGCTCGTGTGGTGTCTGACCGTCGGGCTCACCGTGGTCGCCTGGCGACCCACGCTGCCGTCGCGCGAGCTCGTGTCGGACATGGTCGCGCTCACCAAGCCCGCGATCATGTCGCTGCTGCTGCTCACCGCGATCGGGGCGATGTTCCTGGCGGCGCGGGGCGTGCCCCCGTTCTCATTGCTCGCGGCGACGATCGTCGGCGGTGCCGCAGCGAGCGGCGGCGCGTCCGCGCTGAACCATTACTTCGACCGCGATATCGACGAGCTCATGCGCCGCACGCGGCGCAGGCCGTTGCCATCGCACCGTGTGCCCGACGAGTGGGCCGTCGGCCTTGGGATCGTCCTCAACATCATCGCGTTCGCGGTCCTGGCACTGTTCGCGAACGTTCTCGCGGCGGCGCTCGCGATCGCGGGGACGCTCTTCTACATCCTCGTGTACACGCTGTGGCTCAAGCGCTCGACGGTGCAGAACATCGTCATCGGCGGCGCCGCCGGCGCGATCCCGCCGCTTGTCGGCTGGGCCGCGGTCACCGGCTCGCTCGATCTTGAAGCCTGGCTGCTGTTCGCGATCATCTTCTTCTGGACGCCCGCGCACTTCTGGGCGCTCGCGCTGCTGATCAGCGATGACTACAAGCGCGCCGGCATTCCGATGCTCCCGGTGGTCCGCGGCGAAGAGGCGACGACCTGGGGCATCTTCACCTACGCGCTCTCGCTCGTGCCGCTCTCACTGCTCCTCTTCCTTGGCGGCGGGCTCGGCCCGCTGTATCTCGTCGTCGCCGTCGGTCTCGGGCTGGTGTTCGTCGGCTGGTCTGTTCGGCTGATCCGCGCCGCCGCGGCACGCCGCCGCGCGATCGCGCGCGGCCTGTACCTGTACTCGCTCCTGTATCTCGCACTGCTCTTCGTCGTGATCATGGTGGATAGCTCACTACGGCTCTAGCCGTCGTCGTCGCCGTCCTCGCGGCGGTGGCGTATGCGCGTGGCGTGAGCCGGATGAAGCGGCGGCGGTGGCCGGTGTGGCGCACGGGAGTCTTCTTCCTCGGGATCGCGACGCTGCTTCTCGCGCTCATGCCGGCGCTCGAAGTCGTTGCCGCCGACCTGTTCAGTGTCCACATGCTCCAGCACGTGCTCCTCACGATGATCGCGCCGCCGCTCCTCTTCATCGGCGAGCCGGTGCGTCCGCTGCTCCTTGGCCTGCCCGATCTCATCCGCGCGCGCGTCGTGCGGCCGCTCGCGCGCAACGGAGGCGTGCGCAGTCTCTTCCATTTCCTTCGGCATCCCCTCGTCGCGGTCGTGCTCTTCGTCGGTGGCGTGTACCTCTGGCATTGGCCGGCGCTGTACGACGCGGCGGTCGAGGACGCGAACATCCACGTCCTCGAGCACGCGCATTTCTTCGGCGCGGCGATGCTCTTCTGGAGCGTGGTCATCGACCCGGTGCCCTTTCGCGGGACGCTGCCGTACGCCGCGCGGATCATCTATCTGCTGCTCGCCGGCGCGGCGCAGAACACGCTGCTTGGCGGCATCCTCTCGTTCTCGACACGGCTGCTCTATCCGCATTACGCCGAGACCACCGCGCGCTATGGTCTCGACCCCCTCACCGACCAGCGGATCGGCGGCGCGCTCATGTGGGTGGTCGGCGACGCGGTCTTCCTGCTCGGCGTCTCGCTCGCGTTCTTCCGCTGGCTCGCGCACGAGGAGGAAACGCAGCGTCGCCGCGAGAGCGGTACGCTCCACTCGTGATCCGTCTTTCCCTCGCGCTGCCCCTGGGCCTCGCCGTGACCATCGCGGCGTGCACCGCCGCGTCCCAGGTCATCCCCGCGGACGTCGACGTCGCCGTCCACATGCAGGACTACAAGGTGATCCTGAGCGTTGCGACGGTGAAGGCAGGCACCGTGCGGTTCGGCGTCAAGAACGAAGGGGGAATGGAGCACTCGTTCGAGCTCATAAAGACCGATCTGCCCTTCGACCAGATCCCGACAACGGGCGACGCGAAGGCGAAGGAGGACGGTCTCATCAAGCAGGTGAAGAGCCTTCCGGTCGGCAACGTGTCGGTGGTGACCGCCGATCTCGCGGCGGGGAAGTACGTGATCATCTGCAACGTCGCGGGCCACTATCAGCTGGGAATGAGAGCCGCCATCACCGTCAACTAGCTATTTCAGCGTCTGCAAGAACAGGACGATGTCGTGGACCTGCTGCTGCGAGAGACCGAGGTTCGGCATCAGGGTCCCCGGCTTCACCGCAGGCGGATTCGACACCCACCGCGTGAGGTTCTCCTCGTTCACCGGAGAGAGCACGCCGCCGGCGATGCTCTTCTGGCTCATCAAATGAGTTAGTTCCGGCCCGACCTTTCCTGCGGCGGTCGTGCCCTTGATGGTGTGACATCCAACGCAGGCGAGCGAGAAGAAGAGCTCGCGACCTACCGTCGTCGCGGGATCGAGGAAGACGTTGGCGTCCTTGACCGCCTGCTGCGCCCATGTCGCGTACTCGTTCGGGGCGTGCGCCACGAGTGTGATGAGCATGTCGGCATGTCCGTCGCCGCAGAACTCGAAGCACTGACCCTTGTACGTCCCGGGCTTGTCGGCCTGGATCCACAGCTCGGTGGCG
>JALYLT010000132.1 GCA_030774095.1 Chloroflexota bacterium | reverse complement strand
TGCGCTGGGCGGCGGCGGCCAGGCCGATGAGGATCACCAGCATCAGCGGATCGACGCGCTCCAGGCTGAGCGTGCGCAGCGACTGCGCCAGCGCCGCCGCACCGAGCGCGGCGATGAAGAGGACATAGATGCGAAGTCCCTGCCTCATCGTGCGCCGTCCAACAGCGGATCTTGTTCCCAACTTACGGACTCCCCCATGACGCCCTCCCAGCCGATGCTTTCCCATGTGACGCTTTGCCACGTCACGTTCTCCCAGGTCACGCCTTCCCACGTCACGCCTTCCCAGGTCGTGCCACTACCCACGACGCCGCTGTTCTCGAGCGTCGTCATGAGGAGCCGCGACGGGAGCAGCAGGCGGTTCACCAGGCGCGGTGTGGCGGTGAGCGCCGTCGTCGCGGTGACCGCGCGGCTCACGGTACCCGTGAGCGTGCGGCCAGAGGCGACGAGCGCGCCCTTCGTCTTCGTCGGTGTGTAATCGGTGTGGGCGCTGAGGATGAGGGCGGCGACGCCCGCGACCATGGCGCTCGCGACCGATGTGCCCGACATGCGGATGTAAAGGCTCGCGCTGCTCTTGCTCGCGTTGGCGTTCGCGTTCGTGGCCGAGCTCATGACGACGCGCTCGGGCTTCGTCACCTCGAGCTGCGAACCGTTCGCGCGCAGCGACACGACACGGCGACCCGGAGCGAGCACGTCCGGCTTCGCGAAACCGTCGACCGTTGGGCCACGGCTCGAGAAGGCGGACTCACGGTCGTCCTGCGTGGCAGGCGTGCCCTGATCGTCGAAGCTGCCCGCGGTGATGATGAACGGGTCGGCACCGGGTGTTGCCACCGTGCCGGGGACCGGACCGTCATTGCCCGCGGCGGCCACGACCGCGATGCCGGAGAGCCACGCGGACTCAGCGAGCGCGGCGAGCAGGTCGTCGTGATACGAGGATCGCTGCGTCGTGCCGAGCGATAGGTTCAGCACGCGGATCGTGAGAGAGGTTCGGTGCTTGAGGAGCCAATCGAACCCCGCGACGACGCTCTGGATGGTGCCGTCGCCGTTCTGGTCGAGAACGCGGATATCCACCAGACGCGCGTCCGGCGCGACACCGCGGAAGGTCGAGCCGTGCGCGGCGATGATGCCCGCGAGGTGCGTACCGTGTCCGGCGGGGTCGAGGCGAACGCCGTTGTCGCCGGCGAAGTTCACGCGCGCGATGACCTTGCCCGTGGGAAGGTCGACATGCGTGCCGATGCCGGTGTCCATCAGTGCGACGACGACGCCGGACCCGGTCGACCGGCTCCACGCCGCGTCCGCCTCGATGGCTTGGATCCCGATGCTGTCTTTGTTCGAAACGCTGCCGTACTCATCGAGGTCTCTGCCATCGTCGCTGCGGCCGCCCACCGCGGTCACGCGTCCGTCGGTCGTCGCGCGGAGCACCGCGCGGTCGGTGGCGACGGCGGCGAGAGCCTGATCGCTCAGGCGGGCGCTCACGACATTGACGCTGTCGAAGGTGGTCACGTCCGTCGCGCCTGCGGAGGTGAGGTCGGCTGCGAGGGTCCACGCGGTGCCGGCCGCGACCTGGATCAGGGCGACGTCGCCGGCATGAAGGGCGGGATCGACGTCGACGCGCGCGACGGAGGCGCGACCAGTCCACGCGGTCCCGATGAGCAGCGCGAAGACGAGAATCGACGTGACGGATCGTCCGACGGCGCGCTGCATCCCCACATGTGTAGTTGTGGGACTAAGTCACTCTTTGGTCATCACCCGCGCGAGTGAAGGGGAGGACCTGCGAGTTACACCCGATACAGCAAAGAAACTCGCGCCTTCTGTGCGGCGCGGACGTCTAGATCAATCGATGTACAGCGAGACCCCGCAACCGGACGAGAGCTCTCCTCTAGAACGTGGACCGCACCGCTTGCACTGCCTGCTGGTAGACCTGCTGGTGCGGGCTCTCGGCGCCGCGCGCGCTCTTGCGCCGCTCGCCGACCACGGTCGTGATGAAGGCCTCGACCACCACCGGGTTGAACTGGGTGCCGCTGTTGGCTCTGAGCTCGCGCAGCGCCTGCTTGGCACTCATCGCCGGGCGGTAGGGCCGCGACGCCGTCATCGCTTGGTAGGCGTCGGCGACGGCGATGATCTGCGCCGCCAGCGGGATCTTGTCGGCGCGCAGGCCCTGCGGGTAGCCGGTGCCGTCGAAGCGCTCGTGGTGGCTGAGCACGATCGGCCGGATGCGCTCCAGCATCGGCACGTTGGAGAGCAGGTTGGCGCCGATGACCGGGTGGGCCTTGACCTCGGCCCACTCGTGCGCGTCCAGGCCGCTGGGCTTGCGCAGCAGATGCTCGGGCACCCCGATGGTGCCGATGTCGTGGAAGAGCGCGCCGAGCTTGATCGCCGCCAGCTCGTCGTCCGAGCAGCCCAGCTGGGTGGCGACCTGCACCGCGTAGAACATCGTCTGCGCCGCGCCCTTGGCGGTGCGCGACTCCTTGGCTTCCAGGGCGCCGATGAGCGCGCCGATCACGGAGAGGTGCGATTCCTCCAGACGGTCGTTGGTGCGCCGCAGCATGTCGTTGACCGACTGCAGCTCCTCGTTGCGCGCGCGGACCTCGCTGCTCTTGGTCATGTACAGCTTGAAGCTGTACCAGGCGACCGCGAGGGGCAGGGTGAACACGACCACCCCGAAGACCCCCAGGGCCTGCGAGGCCAGCGCCAGCGCCGCGCCCTGGGCCGCGGTGGCCAGGAAGTTGATCGGCATCCAGCTGTAGTTGGTGCGCCAGACCGCCACAAAGCTCTGGCGCTCGCTGATCGAGATGACCAGCGCGGTGCTGGCGGTGTTCACCAGGAAGTACGCCGCGGCCGAGACCGCGACGGCGATGAGCGTGAGGGCGATGTCACCCGGCGGCACCTGCCCGCCCACCAGGCGGTACACGCTGCCGCCGACGAAGGCCGATGTGGCCAGCGACCCGGCGTTGAAGAGCGCCTTGAGCAGCGGCTTGCGCCGCGGGGTGAAGGCGTTCACGCCGGCCTGGAACAGGCTGACGATGAGGGCGACCTCGGTGCCGTACAGCACGTAGCTGGCGATGACCGCGGCGAAGCTGATCGAGATGGCGCTGGAACGGAACAGGAACACCGGCATGCGCTGGGCGGCGGCGGCCAGGCCGATGAGGATCACCAGCATCAGCGGATCGACGCGCTCCAGGCTGAGCGTGCGCAGCGACTGCGCCAGCGCCGCCGCACCGAGCGCGGCGATGAAGAGGACATACGTTTTCATGAGCTGCTTCCGTTCCATCACGCCCCCCCTTTAGTCGACCGGGTTCCAGGACGAGCCGGTCCCCGACTGCGCGCCAGTGGTCTGTTGGTCAGTGGACTGCCAGGTCACGGTCTCCCAGGTCACGCCTTCCCATGTGATGCCTTCCCAGGTGAAGCCTTCCCAGGTGACGTTCTCCCACGTCACGCTGTCCCACCGCACGTTCTCCCAGGTCACGCCTTCCCAGGTCGTGCCCGCGGAGTCGACGCCGCCGTTGTACGTGAGGTCGCGCCACACGAAGGGCTGGCCCTGAACGAACTTCCGCATGTCCTTCGCGAACGCGTCGCTCACGCGGTCGGCCGCGTACTCCTTGCTCGCATCGATGGACGACGCGGCCTTGAACGCGTTCACCAGACCCGCGCCGCGATCGAACGTCGTCCCGAAGGGGAGCGAGGTCGCGGTGGACTTCAGACGCTTCTTGATCTGCGCCGGCGACAGCGTCGGGTTGCGCTCGAGCATGAGCGCGACGACGCCGGCGACGATCGGCGCGGCCATCGACGTGCCCGACAGCTGGTAGTACTCGGGCGTCAGCGCGCCAGTCGCGGTGACCCGACGGTCGGAGAACTGCGTGTCGAGTGCGCTGCCGGGTGAGCGGAGGCTCACCAACCGGCGGCCCGGCGCGACGAGGTCCGGCTTCGATAGGTTGTCGAAGACCGTCCTCCCGCGAGATGAGAACGTCGCCATCAGGTCGTCGAGCAGGAGGCTCGTGCCGTTGTCATCGAGCGCGCCGACGGTGATCACGTAGGGATCGGTCGCTGGCGTCGTCACCGTTCCGGCGTATGGGCCGGTGTTGCCGGCCGAGACCACGACCGAGACGCCCGCGAAGTTGAGGACCTCGGCGGCCGTCGCCATGAGGTCGGACTTGTAGCTGCCCGTCGGCGTCGCACCGAGCGACAGGTTGACGACCTTGATGTTGTAGGCGTTTCTATTCGCCAGGATCCACTGCAGGCCGCGCAGGATCATCGACACGTTCGAGGCGCCGTTCGCGTCGATGACCCGGACGTTGACGATGTTCGCGCGGGGCGCAATGCCGGTGTACGCGCCACCTGACACGGCGCCGTTCCCGGCGACCAGACCCGCGACGTGCGTGCCGTGACCACCCGGGTCGCCGGTCGTCGTGCTGGACACCGTCGGCGACGCCGTGGTGAAGTCGATCGACGCCACGATCCGGCCGGCGAGGTCCGGGTGCGCGTAGACGCCGCTGTCGACGATCGCGACACCGACGCCCTGGCCGGTCAGGCCGAGTTGCGACCAGACCTGCGGCGCGCTGACCTCGAGGATCCCGGGCGTACGCGCTTTCGCGCTGTCGAGCGCCGGGTCGAACTGCGCCCGGAGCTTCTGGTCCTTGACGACGTAGTCCACGTCGGCGTCGCGCGTGAGCGCCAGGGCCTGAACGCCCTTCATGTGTGCGGACACGGCGCCGACGATCGAAAGGCCGTACTTGACGCTGCCGCCCTGCTTGGTGACCGACTTCGCGGCCGTCTCGAGTCGCCGCGCGGACGTGCGGTTGTGTCCGGCGCTGTCGACGGGCACGGACCGCACGATGACGTCGTAGTCGGCGGTCGGTGATGCCAGGATCTCCGTGAGGAACGACGCGTCGATCTTCGTCGCGTCGAACGAGCTCGCAGCCGTCGGGGTCGCCGTGGTCGTCAGCAGCAACGCGACGGTGATCGTCGCCGTGAGCCAGCGCATCGCAAGTCGGATCACGTTCAGGCTCTACTCCCCACCACTTGCTCGGCTCGCCCGAGTCGGCGTTAGTAAGGGGGCGAGTAGGCCCTTAGGGCAATGACTATCTGGCCCCAATGGGTGAGCCGATACGCGTCCGAAACGCGCGGCGCCTTCGACTACAGCGAATTGATGAGGGGGGACTCGCCGCGCGAATGAGAAAATTACGGAGCGCGATGAGATCCGCTAGGGATGCACTCCGATGGCGCGCATGGCAAGCGCGATGATGTAGCCGAGGACGAAGCAGCCGGGGATGGTCAGTACCCACGCGGTGACGATCCGTCCCGCTATACCCCAGCGCACGGCGGAGAGTCGGCGCGTTGAGCCAACGCCGAGGATCGCGCCGGAGATCGCGTGCGTTGTCGAGATCGGGATGCCGAACCGCGTCGCGATCTCGATCACGGTGCCCGCGGTCGTCTCCGCCGCGAATCCCTGGACCGGCGTGAGCTTGGTGATCCGCGTGCCCATCGTCTTCATGATCCGCCAGCCGCCGGTCATCGTGCCGATGCCGATGGCAACGGCGCAGATGACCTTCACCCAGTCAGGGATGTAGAAATCCGCGCCAGTGGGCACGACCCCATACGCCGCGAGCGCGAGCGCGATGATGCCCATGGTCTTCTGCCCGTCATTTCCGCCGTGGCTGAACGCCATATAGGCGCTCGACAGGATCTGGGCGCGACCGAAGAAGCGCTGCACCCAGCCGAACGACGTGTTCCGCAGGATCCAGTAGAGCGACAGCATGAGGAGGTAGCCGACCAGGAACGCCAGCGCCGGCGAGTACACGACGCCAAAGCTCGTCTTCTGCAGCCCGGCGACGATGACCACGTCCGTGCCGTGGATCGCGACCGATGCCCCGATGATCGAGAAGATCAGCGCGTGGCTCGATGAAGTGGGTAGGCCGAAGTACCAGGTGAGGAGGTCCCAGGCGATCGCGGCGATCAGTGCCGCGATGACGAGGTCCTGCGTGACCACCTTCGCGTCGACGATGCCGTTGCCAACCGTCTTGGCGACGGCTACGCCCGACAGTGCGCCGACGAGGTTCAGGCTCCCGGCCATGAGCACCGCCTGGCCCGGGGTCAGGACGCGCGTCGCTACGACAGTGGCGATCGCGTTGGCGGCGTCGTGGAAGCCGTTGACGTACTCGAAGATCACGCCGAGGATGACGACGAGCGCGAGCAGGACGAGCGCGTATTCCAAAACTCGTCCGCCTAGCTGTGCTTGATCACGAT
>JALYLT010000131.1 GCA_030774095.1 Chloroflexota bacterium | reverse complement strand
GTCGCGGCCTGGTCGTTCGGATCGTCTGACACGGCCGCGCGACACCAGTCCGAGGAGAGCACCTCGGTCGGCTTGAAGTGCTTGGCCGCAAAGGTCGACTTGCCGGAGCCAGAGGCCCCGACGAGCAGCACGAGCGAGAACTCCGGCAGCGGGATATTCAAAGGCTGAGCACCGCCATCTGCGTCGGCGGACCGACCTCGGGATCCACGCGGCCGACCGGCAACAGGCGCACGCTGTACCCGTGCGCTGCCGCGACGCGCTCCGCCCACGCCAGAAACTCGGCTCGCGACCACTCGAACCGGTGATCGCGGTGGCGCATCCGACCTGATGGCAGGGAGGGGAATCGCACGTTGTACTCGCGGTTAGGCGTCGTGACGACGACCGTCGCTGGACGCGCGTGCTCGAAGACGACACGTTGAAACGACGCGAGACGAGATGGATCGAGGTGCTCGATCACTTCGACAATCGCGGCCGCGTCGAAGCCGGCGAGACGCGCATCGCGGTAGACGAGTGATCCGTGCAGCAGCTGCACGCGCGAGCGCTGCGTCTCGTGCATCTCCTTGAGACGCAGGCGTCGTGCTGCCGTCTCTAGCGAGCGTACCGAAACGTCGACCCCTGTTATCCGCTCGAACGCCGGATCCTTCAGCAGCGCCTGCACTAGCTGACCCTCACCGCAGCCGAGATCCAGCACGCGCTTGGCGCCGGCGCTACGGAGCACGGCGACGACGCTGGCGATCCGCTCCTCATTGAGTCGTAGCGGAGCCTCGACGTTGGCCTCTTCCGCTGCGTGCCGCTCCTGCGCCGCATCCGGGTCTGGAGCGTCGTCAGCGGATAGACGCGCGAGGGCCTCGCGCGTGAGATGCCGCTGGCGCTTGAGATACCGATCGGTGATGAACTCCACGTCAGGATGCGCCGAGAGCCATCCTTCGCCCTTCGCGAGCAACTTGTCGATCTCGTCACGCCCGACCCAGTAGTGCTTGTCGTCGTCGAGCACGGGGATGAGCACGTAGAGGTGACGCAGGAGGTCCTGTAGTCGGACCGTCCCGCTGAGCGTGACGTTGTAGTAGACGCTCTCGCCCCACGCGGGTCGTTCCGGATCCATCTGCTGCCGCGCGACGACGATCCCGTAACCGAGCGGACCAAAGAGGCGCTCGAGCATGCCCGGACCGCCACGGCTCGGCAGCGCCGCGATCGTTGCTTTCACGGGGATCGCGGTCTGAGCTAGCTCGGGACGATCATCGCAGCGGCCATTGAGCGCGCTGCCGAAAACCTGGGCGATCGCGGCGGCAAGAAACGAATTCGCCGCGTATGGACGGTCGTTGACGTACTGATCCAACAGACCGCCCTCGCGTGCCCCAACGCGCCCACGCACCAGGGCGATCGGATCAATCTCGACCAAGAGCGCGACCGTGCACGCCTCTGGCGTCGCCTGCGGGTAGAAAACGACGGCGCGTCCGGCAGAGAGGTCGAACTGCTGCACGCGCGCCGGGTTCTTGTGCAGGAGATAACCGAGATCAGTGGCCGGCTGGTAGGTGGTCTGGATGGTGAGCAACATCGCTTCTCATACTGACGCTAGGCCCGACCTCGAGGCGCTGCCGAGTCGGCTGAGCGACGGTGTCACGTACGCCAGCGATCCGAACAATCCGATGCCGCTCGCTTAGCGCTTTAGCGGCCAGAAAACCTCGGTCCGCATCTTGTCGTGCGGCGTCGTCGCGGCGTCATCCACGTATGACTCCCATGGACCGTCACCGCCGCGGAGTCCGTGCTCGCTCAAGTACTCCTCGATTCGCCGGTACTCCTTCGAGAGCGTCTCGTACGAGCCGATGTGGACGGTCTTGGCGGCTCGGCCGCCGGGAAGCGTCGTGACCTTCGTGCCATCCGCCGCGGTCACCGTCCCGGTGAATGGCAGGCCGGCCTCGGTGTCGAACGCCGCCGGATCGCTGTTGTAGTACCTCGCGAAGGGCGGGCCAGAGGGCGTCGCGCCCTGCGCGACGATGGCCGTGCGCAGCCTCGGGAACAGCTCCATGAAAAACGCGCCGAGCCCGCTCTGCGGCATCATGCGGCGGACCGTCAGCGCGCGCCGAGGCTGCAGCTCGACGATCTCGATGGGCGCGTCCATCAGACCCGTGGGAAGTCTCCATGCTCGCGGAGATAGGCGACGACGCCACCCGCGGAGAGGATCTCCTGCGCGAAGGACGCGAGCGGATGGAGGGTGGCCGTGCCACGTGGACCGCGCAGCGCGCCAGCGGCGGCATCGAGCGTGACGTCATCGCCATCGCGCACGATCTGCACGGCATCGGCGGACTCGATCACAGGGATGCCAAGATTAATGCAGTTGCGGAAGAAGATCCGGGCGAAGCTCTTCGCGACGACCGCGCCCACGCCGAGCTTCTTCAGCGCTGCCACCGCGTACTCGCGTGATGACCCGCACCCGAAGTTCTCACCGCCGACCAGGATGTCGCCCGGCCGCACCTCGTTCGCGAAGCCGGGACGCGCGTCGCAGAACGCGTAGGTGTGGAACTTGTCCTGGCCGACCATGAACGGCGCGTAGCGGCCCGGCACCATCTGGTCGGTGTCGAGGTCGTCGCCGAAGACCCACGCTCTCGCCACTAGTCGTCGATCTCCTGCGAGGGTCCGCTGCGCGCGCTCGCCATCACGAGCTCGCGCGAACGGTCGCCGGAGCGAGAGGACGCCGCACCACGCTCCGGACGGTCGCCGCGACGGCGCGCGACGAGCGCGTCGAACTCGTCGTCGGTCGCCTCGAGGTACGGGCGCGGATCGTCGATCACGCCGGTGAGCGCCGCGACGGCCGCGACGTAGGGAGAGCCGATGTAGATCGACGCGTCCGGCGAGCCCATCCGTCCCTTGTAGTTGCGGTTCGCCGTCGAAAGACAGATCTCCTTCGCCGCGAGCACGCCGCCGGTGCGTCCCAGGCAGGGGCCACACCCCGACGAGCCGATGACCGCGCCGGCCGCTGAGAGCGCCTGCATCGTGCCGTCCTGCATCGCGAGGTCGAACTGACGGCGCGACGACGGAACGACCTCGAGGCGCACGTGCGGCGCGATGCGGCGGCCGCGCAGCACGCGGACGGCCTGCTGCATATCGACGAGCCGGCCGTTCGTGCACGAGCCGAGGAAGACGATGTCGATCGGCTGGCCGACGGCCGCGGAGACATCGACGACCTGGTCGACACGCGGTGGCACCGCGATCTGAGGCTCGAGAGTGGTGAGATCGATAGTGACTTCGCGCAGGTAACGCGCGCCCTCATCAGGGCGCAGCCATGTAGGGGCCTCGGCCGTGCCGACGACGATCCCGGCCTTCGCGCCCATCTCGGTCGTCATGCCGGCGAGGGTGATGCGGTCGCCCTGCGAGAGATCGCCCACCCCGTGGAACTCGACGCACGCATAGCGCGCGCCATCGGTGCCGATCTCGCGGACGACGCGCATGATCGCGTCCTTCATCGTGATGCCCTTACGCAGGCGGCCGGTGAAGTCGACCTTGATGGACTCGGGCACGCGCAGCCAGGTCCGGCCGAGTGCGAGCGCCACCGCGATGTCGGTCGCGCCCATTCCCGCGCCGAAGGCGCCGACCGCGCCGTACGAGTTCGAGTGCGAGTCGCTGCCGACGATCACGGTCCCGGGCTCGCAGTAGCCCTCCTCGACCATGATCTGATGGCAGACGCCCTCGCCGGCGTCGTAGAAGGTCGGAATCCCCTGCTCCCGCACCCACTCGCGCAGCACGCGATGCGAGTCCGCCACGACCGGCGTGGGCGCGGGCGCGGCATGGTCGACGAACACGCAGACCTTCGAGGTGTCCCAGACCTGCTCGCGGCCCAGGTCGCGCAGACCGCCGATGACCGCGTCGATGACCGAGTCGTGGACCATGACGCGCGACACGGGGACGATGACGAGGTCGCCCGCGCGGACGTCTCGCCCGGACACGCGCGACAGGATCCTCTCGGCGAGGGTCAGTTGGGGGGTCCTCGGCGGGCGAAGCCCCCCGACAGTCGTCATGCCACCACCCATTCTCGTAGCAGCGCGTCGAGCTGATCCATCGAGAGCGGCCCCGAATCGGCCATGGTCTTGATCCGCGTCGTGATGGCGCGGAGCTCGTCCTTGCCGAACTGTAGGCCCAGCTCCTCGGCCCTGCGACCGACGGCATTGTGCCCGGTAAGGCGATGCGCGATGTTCATCGTCCGCGTTAGGCCGAAGTCGGCGGGATCGAGGATCTCGTAGCTGTTCGGGTTGATGTAGATGGCCTTCGTGTGCATTCCGGCCTTGTGATGGAACGCGTACTTCCCGGTCACGAAGTTGTTGTACGGGATCTCGATGCTGACCAGCGAGGCGACGAGCTCGTCGAGCTCCTTCAGCTTCCGCAGGTCGTACTTGCGCTTGATCGCGGCCGGGTCGTCCGCATACATCCGGGCGATGAAGCCACCGAGCGGCGTGATCCCGTTGCGCTCGCCGATGCCGAGGACACTGGTGTCGATGTGCGTCGCTCCGCCCTCGAGGATGCTGTACGAATTCGCGATCGCGCAGCCGGCGTCGTTGTGGCCGTGGAACTCGATGTCGCAGTGCACGTGGTGACGAAGCTCGGTCGCCAGCGCGTAGCACTGCCGGGGCGTCGCGATGCCGACCGTGTCCGCCACACCGACGCGATCCACTCCCATGCTGTCGACCGCCGTGTAGACCTTGAGCAGGTCGCCCTCGGTCGAGCGGAAGCTGTCCTCGCTCGAGAAGCGGACCTCCTTCCCGTGATCCTTGATGAACTCGATCACCCTGCCGGCCTCGCGGATGATGTCGTCGACGCTCTTCCCGTGTGAGAACTCGCGCAGGTACGAGGATGTCCCGAAGAGGATGTCGATCCCGGTCACATCGGTCTGCACGGCGATGCGCGCGTCATCCATGTGGCAGCGCACGTGTGTCAGGACCTTCGCGTTCAGACCGAGGCCGGCGATGATCTTCAGGTCCTCGCATGACTGCGGCGAGGCGACCGGTGATGTGAGCTCGATGTACTCGACACCGAACTCGTCGAGCATCATGGCGATCTGAATCTTCTCCGCGGTCGTGAAGTGCGCGTTGGAGAACTGCTCCCCCTCGCGGAGCGTCGAGTCGATGATCGCGAAGCGCTCGACCGGCATCGTCACGTCCCTTTCCCACGCGCCGATCAGGCGTTGCCGGGCCTCAACAAAGAAGCCCGGCAGCGCATACGCGCACACCGAGCCTCAAACGAAGCTTGGTCGCACGGTAGCGCTTCGACCCGGGGTCACCCCCGGGCCGACAGCCCGTCTCCTTCCGGTGGACGAGCCAGCCGGTGATCGCGAAACCGATCACCGACTTCGGCGATCGCCCCGTTCCCGTCGCTTCGGTGGAAGCTTCGTTCCTCCGCGAGCGGTACTTCTGACGATCGCGCCTCTGGCCGGCAACGCGATATGAAGTTGTCGCGCGACTATAACCTCAAGCGGTGGTAGTCCGCCAGTATTCGGTGAGATCGGCGCGCGCGGAAGACGCCGACGCGATCTGCGCGATCTACAACGAAGGCATCGAGGATCGCGCCACGCTCGAGACCGAGCCGCGCACGCCCGACGAGCGTCGCAGTTGGCTTGCAGCCCGCGACGCGCGCCATCCGGTCGTCGTTGTTGAGTCTGACGGTGTGGTGGTCGGCTGGGCGAGTCTCAACGTCTTCAACGCGCGCGATGCGTATCGACGTGTCGCGGACATCTCCGTGTACGTCGCGCGCGCCGCACGCGGAAAGGGCGCCGGCACCGTGCTCCTGGAGCGCCTCGTCGCGCTCGGCCGCGAGGGCGGCTTCCACAAGCTGGTGCTCGCGGGCTTTCCCGCGAATGCCGCGAGCGTCGTCCTCTACCGGCGGCTCGGTTTCCGGGAGGTGGGTATCTACCGGGAACAGGGACTTCTGGATGGGCGCTGGGTGGACGTCGTGCTCATGGAGAGGATCCTCTAGCAGCACACCCTCGTGCAATGGGCCTGAAATAGCCCATTCAGGGGCCTTACGCCCCCCGAACGGCGCCCCTAGCGTCCAGTCGGTGACGCTGGGTGAACGGGTTCCCGCGCCCTTTCGTTAGGTGAAGCAAGGCGACGCCGACGTGGCAGTAGGCCGGGCGCGCCCTGTCGACCTGACAGGAGGTGACGCCGGAACCGATGGAGCGCTGGTTCGCGCCGCGAAGTCCGGAGATGCCTCTGCGTTCGGCGAGCTCTATGAGCGCTACCGCGACGCGATCTACCGCTATTGCCTCTCTCGGACCGGGACCGCGCACGACGCCGAGGACCTCACGTCGGATGTCTTCGTGAAGGCGCTGCATTCGCT
>JALYLT010000130.1:262-6396 GCA_030774095.1 Chloroflexota bacterium | reverse complement strand
ACACGGCATCGGCGGACGAGAACAGCACCGCGAAGATGAAGACGAACGGTGCAGCGAGGCCGACACCGCCGAGGTAACCCGAGGCGCCGGCGAATCGCTTCGGCACGAGGCGCATGCGCGGCCACGCTGGTACCAACACGTCGGCCGCGCCGAGGATCACACGCTCGCTCAGCGACCAGGCTTCGGCGAGCAGCCCGGCGACGGGCAGAGCGCTCACCGCCACGCCGCTCCACGCGGCGACGGTCCCGGCGGTGAGTCCGATCGCGGCGAAAGCGTCGAACGCGAGAAGTGGAGCGTCGGCACGGACCGCGCAGAACGCCGCGAACGCGAGCGCGCTCGCCGGCAGCCACATGTCGCGCCTCTGAAAGGCAAGCGCGCCGTCGCGCAGCGTCCACGCCGCGGCGAGGAACAGCACGGTGAGCAGCAGCGCGTTCAGCCCCAGCGGTTGGTGGAAGAAGAGGAACTGCGCCACCACGCCAAGCAGTGAGGCGAGCGTGACCGCGGCCAGGGCCCGTCGTTGGAGCATGCGGCGCATGGTCCGGGGCGCCGGCGCCTGCGTCATCCCGCGTGGGAGACACGTAAGAGTTAGCCGTCCCACAAGTGAGACGACGGCGACACGCGCGGCCGGTACTCTCGGGGACGTGCGCATCCAGAACGCCCAGCGCGTCTCCGAGGCGATCCAGACTCTGAGCGCGGGCACGTCGCTCGACACGCTCGTCGACCGCCTCTACGACCTCACCGACGGAGCGCTTGCACTTGATCGCGCGACGTTGCATCGCATCGCGCGCGGCAAGACGCAGGTCGCGCGAGCGATCGACTCCCCCGAGGAGTGCATACGCCTTTACTTCGCGCTGATGATCCTCGGCTGCGAACGCGAGCTTTCCGTGACCTCGATCGCTGAAGAGGGGCACGCCGTGCTTGCGGGCTTCGTCGGCGAGCCGCTCGCGTCGCTGATCTTCCGCGACCTCGCCGCGACGCTGCCAAAGCTCACCGACCGCAACACGCTGAAGGAATATCTCGAGGAGGGTCTGCGCGTATGGCTACCGAAATGATCACCGGGCGCCCACGCGCCGAGAGCCACACCCTCCGCGCCGAGGAAGAGCGGCTGCGCGCGCATCTCGAGCAGCAGCTTCGCGTGCGCACCCGTTTCGCTCCGCTCGCCGATGTCCGCGCGCTTCTCGTGAGTCCCGATCACGCCGATCGGCCGAAGAGCCTTGTCGTGAGCTCACAGGCGAGCGTCGCGGAGCGCATCTACCTGTACGTCCACGTTGCCGCGCACATCGCACTGGGCCACAACCTTCCGCTCGTCACGATCGTCGAAGGCGCGCCTGGCGTGACGCGCTTCACCGACGCGCCGCGACACCGCGAGGCCGAGGAGCTTGCGCGCGCGATCTGGTGGGGCCAGACCGACAAGGGCGGACTGCTCGGCGCGCCGGCGTTCGCGCAGCGCCACCCCGTGCTCCGGCGCCTCCTCGCGAGCGAGGCGGCACGCGGCGCGATCCGCTCACTGCTGATCGGGATGCGACACGTGTATTACGACCTCCGTGTCGAACGTGCACTCGCCGGGAGCCGGCTCGCGGCGTGGCTGCGCGACGCGCTCTGCCTGACCGCGGTCGTCTGCGTCGCGCCTCAGCTCTCGGACTGACCGTCGCTCGGCGCCGGCTTGGGCGGCCGCCGAGACGTTCCGCGATTCCAGCCGCTGCCCCCGGTGCGGGGGCGCTCGCGCCACGCCCGCTGCTCTTCTTCGGTCCACGCTCGACTCGGACGAACGAGCACGCGGTCGTCGATGACCGGATCCTTGAGCTTCAGCGTCTTGAAGAGCGGCTTGAGATCCGCCCGATGCTGCCAGATGTCGGCGGTAAGATCACCGACCTTCGCGACACGTTCACGCATCGTCTCGAGTGTGAACGCCTCCGGTCGCACGTCGGGCACCTCGTCCCAGCGCAGCGGCGCCGAGGCGCGAGCGTCGGCCATCGGCCGGATCGAGTACGCCGACGCGATGGTGCGGTCGAACGCGTTCTGACCGTAGTCGACGAAGACACCGGTGCGGTCCTTCACGACCCACGTGGTCGTCGCGATCTTCGGCACACGGTTCGCGATCTCCACCGCGACCGCCTTCGCGAAACGCCGCACCTCCGGGAACGGTAGCTCGATGACGATCGGCGTCAGGATGTGCATGCCGGACACACCAGAGGTCTTCGGATAGCTCGGTAGCTTGAGCTCGTCGAGCACCTCCTTCACGACCATCGCGATCTCGCGCACGTGCTCCCAAGGATTGCCCTCGCTCGGATCCAGATCGATGAGCATGTAGTCGGGCTTCGCGACATCGGGGACGCGCGAATGCCAGGTGTGCATCTCGATGCAGCCGAGGTTCGCGATCCACACCAGTCCGGCCGCGTCGGTCACGACGGGAAAGTCGGCCTCGTTGCCGCTCGGGTAGCTGATGTGGACGGTCTCCAGCCAATCCGGATGCGGATTGGGCACCCGCTTCTGGTAAAAGAAATCACCTTCCACGCCGTTGGGGTGGCGCTTCATCTGCATCGGACGGCGCTCGACGTGGTTCAGCACGTACGGCGCGAGGTCGGCGTAGTACTGGATGAGGTCGCCCTTCGTCAGCCCCGGAGCCGGGAAGAACACTTTCTCGAGATTGGTGACCGCGACCTCACGCTCGCCGACACGCACGACGTCATTGTGCCCGGAGCGACGCCACGACCTTCGCGATGCGCCACGCGGGTCTCGGGACGCTTCGTGCTCGTTGATGGTCACGGTGACGGGAATCCGCTTTTTTGTCTCCCAGCGCGGCGACGACGCGCGGCGAGACCGTCGGCACCGGAGCGAGACTAACCCGGACCCCGTGTCGTCTCCTGGGCCAGCGCGGTGGCGATCCACGCGCGGGCAGTGGCGTGAAGTAAGGCGTACGCGTCCCAGGTGGAGCGCGCCCAGCGGCGGAGTACCTCGCCGTAACGGACCGGATCGTCGGCGTCGACGAGCTCGCGGATCGTGATCGCGCCGTAGGTCGATGGCAGCGGCGGCTTGTCGATCGGCGATGACCCGTTGAGCCAGCGCTGGACAGCGGCGTTGGCGGACATTGCGGTGGACTCGTCCTCGAGCCAGGCGCACAACCCTGTGAGGTGCGCGGCGAACGACTTGGCGGAGCGGCCGTAGCGGTCGGGATGCTGCATTGCGTACGCGTCGACGACGATCCGGTGGTACCGACCGAAGCGCATGTCCTCGTACTCGCGCAGACCGATCGACTCGAAGAGCCGTTGACATCCCTCTGTCCCGCCCGCGACCGCTAGGCCGCAGCTGGTGCAGATCTCGCTCACCGCCGCGCCGTCCAGTTCTCCCGCGCGAGGCGCACCGCCTCCGCGAGACCACGGTCCCACGCCTCGCCGTGCCCGGCAAGGACGAGGCGTGCGTCAACGCGATCGAATCGCGCGAGCGATGCGTAGGCCAGCTCGTTGTCGGTGTTGAAGTTCGGAAAGAGCTGCGGTCCGGTCGCGCCGTTGATCACGTTGCGCGTGACGAAGGCATCGCCGACGCAGATCACATCGCGTTGGGCGAAGTGGAGCGCAGCGCTCCCCGCGGTATGGCCGGGCACGTGGATGACGCGCGGCGCGCCGGGAACGTCGAGCGTCGCGCCGTCGTCGAACGTCGAAACCTCGAGGATCGGTGGCGAGCGCAGGCCATTGCGCAGGCCGAAGAGGAGGAACCCTAAAAGCGGCACGAGCTTGAAGTCGCCGAGACCCTTCGGTCCCGGCACCTGACCCTTCGCGCGCAGCTCGTCAAGCTCGTGCACGCGGATCGGCACGCCACGCTCGGTCCGGATCCGCTCCGCGAAGCCGATGTGATCGCTGTGCGCGTGTGTGAGCACGACCGCGCGGACATCTTCGAGCGTCCGTCCCATCGCGGCGAGCTCCGCCGGCAGCGCGCGCCAGTATCCCGGCATGCCGGCATCGACGATCGTGACCGCCCCCGCTTCCTCGAAGAGGTAGACGTTGGCCAGGCCGGGGCCGATCCGACGGATGCCCGGCGTGATCTCCACGCCGGTAGTCTGACGCCGTGCCGATCCAGCGTGCGCGCGAGGCGATCTCGCGGGGACGTCTTCGGACCCTCGCGCTCCGCCTTCTGAACGCATCGACCCTGTGCGCGATATCGACCGTTTCAGACGACGGACACGCGCACATCAACACCGCGTACTTCGCGTGGAGTGCGTCGTTTGACATCGTCTGGCTTTCGGCGCCTGAGGCACACCATTCGCGTAACCTGCGGCGCCGTCCTTCCGTCGCGATCGCGGTGTACGACTCGGCTCAAAAGTGGGGCGGATCCGACCGCGGCATACAGATCTTCGGCAACGCACGTGAGCTCGCGGGGCGATCGGCGCGTGAGGCCGAGCGCCTCTATGGGAGGCGCTTCAGATCTCATGTGCGCGACGAGCTATCGGCGTACCGCTTCTATCGCCTTCGTCCGACGAGATTGAAGCTATTCCACGAACGTGAGCTGGGCGGCGCGACGTTCGTGACCGCGCGCGTCGCGCGTGGCGGCACCCTCAGGTGGGAGCGCACCGAGAGCTACGTGAGCCCGGCCTGATGCCCGGGGCCCCTCGATTCGTTCGCGTTTTCGCCGCGACCTTGCTCGATCCGGACCTTCGCCGCATCGAGCTTGGGTACATCGCGTTCAACACCGCCGAGTGGGCGACGTGGATCGCGATGTTGGTGTACGCGTATGCGCAGGGCGGGGTTGTTGCCAGCGGCATCGTGGCGGTGGTGCAGCTCGTTCCCGCGGCGTTGTTCGCGCCGTTCGGTGCGGCGCTCGCCGACCGCTATTCACGCGAACGCGTCCTCGTGCGGGCGTACGTCGCCCAGGCAGCGGCGATGACCGCCGTCGCGGCCGCCCTCGCGCTTGATGCACCGGTCTTCCTGATCTACGCCCTGGCCGCAGCCGGGGCGGCCTCGATCACTTTGACTCGACCGGCGCAGAACGGCCTGCTTCCACTTCTCGCCCCCACACCACAAGCTCTCACCGCGGCGAACGCGGCGCTGGGAACGATCGAGAACGCGAGCATCCTCATCGCACCGGCGGTCGCCGCTGTCCTTCTCGCCGTCGCCGGGCCCGGCCTCGTGTTCGCGGTCATGGCCGCGGCTTTGGCGGCGGGCGCCGTGGTCGTCGCCGGGGTGCGGACGCCGCTCGCGAACGACGCCGGGCCCGCGCGGAGCGAGCCGTCGCCCGGTGTGCAACAGGCGTTCCGTGTACTCGCGTCCGACCGCCGCACGCTCACATTGGTCGTGCTCTTGGCGTGCCAAGCCCTACAGGTCGGGGCCCTTGATGTCCTCTTCGTCGTTCTGGCGCTTGGCGTGCTCAGGATCGGCGACGCCGGCGTCGGCATTCTCAATGCGGCACTCGGCCTCGGCGGAGTGATCGGCGCGCTCTCCGCGGCCGCGCTCGCAGGGCGGCGAACCCTCCCCCGCTGGGTCGTATTCGGCATTCTGATCTGGGGTGGCGGCCTCGCTGCCCTCGCGCTGTTGCCACCGACGACCGTCGTCTTCGCGCTCGTCATCGGGGCGGGCGCCGGCCGCAGTTTGATGGACGTGGCCGGTCGAACGCTCCTGCAGCGGGTCGCACCATCAGATGTCCTGTCCCGTGTGTTCGGTGTTCTCGAGGGAGGCACCATGGCGGCACTCGCGCTCGGAGCCGCGGCCGCGCCGGTGCTCGTGCAAACGTTCGGTGTTCCCACCGCGCTCGTGACGATCGGTGCCGTGCTACCGATCCTGCTCGTGGCCGCGCTCCGAACGCTACTGCGCCTGGAGACCCTGACCCCGCTGTCAACGCGCCAGCTCGACCTGCTTCGCGCCGTGCCGATCTTCTCGCCGCTCCCCGCCCCGACGCTCGAACGCGTCGCCGCGGAGCTCGAGAGGGTCGTGGCGCGGACCGGCGACGTGATCGTCCGCGAGGGCGAAGCCGGTGACCGCTTCTACCTCATCGACGAGGGCGGAGTCGATGTCACCATCGCGATGCGGCCAGTCCGGCGCCTCGGGCCAGGCGAGTATTTCGGCGAGATCGCGCTCTTGCGCGACGTGCCGCGAACGGCAACGGTCACGGCGGTTGGCGACGTGCGTCTATACGCGCTGCGTCGG
>JALYLT010000130.1:0-252 GCA_030774095.1 Chloroflexota bacterium | reverse complement strand
CCGCTGAAGCGATCGCGCGGTCTCGCGAGCCGTAAGCTCACATCTTGGGAAGACGCGCGCGGACGGCACCGCGGATCGTCGCGCCCACGCTCGGCGCGTCCCGCACGAGCTCGTTGAAGAACGGGCCGGGCAGGACCAGGGCGCGAACATCAGAGGTCGCGAGAACGGTCGCGAGACGCGGGTAGGAGAAGCTCGCGCCCCACTCGAGCGCGGCCAGCTCGCCGAAGAAGTCGCCGCGGCCCATGTCGTCGA
>JALYLT010000129.1 GCA_030774095.1 Chloroflexota bacterium | reverse complement strand
CCACCGAAGGATCTGGAGATGTCGGGCCAGCCATAGGCCGACTCGGTAACGCGCACGCCGTCGAGATCGCGCACCTCGTCGCGGATCCAGACTCCACCCATCCGCTCATAGAAACGCCGCGAGGGCGCGTTCTCTCGCAGCACCCAGATGATCATCGAGCGGAGATCGCGATCGACAAGCTCTCTCGCCGCGGCCTGCAGCATCGCGCGACCGATGCCGCGGCCGTGCTGCTCGGGCAGGACGTAGATCGCGTAGACCTCGCCGCGGAACCGGTCCTCGGGCGCGCGCGAGCGTCCGCCAATGCAGAAGCCGGCGACCGCACCTTCGTCCTCGGCAACGAGGACGAACTGATTCGGCGGTAGGGCGGCCATGAATTCGCGCCGCCGCGTCGCGTCGTACCCGAGTCCGTCGAGGAGCGCGTCGGGCATCAGGCCGCGGTACGCGGCGCGCCAGGTGTCGGTGCGGACGCGCTCGATCGCGTCGGCGTCTTCCACGACCGCACGTCGCACGCGCACGGCGCGAATCTTAGGCTGCGTCACGCGATGCTCGGCGACTGGGTCATCTTCTTCCTCGCGCTGCTCCTCGTTCCGGTGCTGCTGCTCGAGGAGACCAGCACCGATCCGGCCGTCGTCGATGCCGCGACGTTCGCGAACGCGGTCATCTGGCTGCTCTTCGTGATGGACTACGCGATCGATCTGTGGCGGGCACCGGATCGCGGCGCGCACGTTCGGTCGCACTGGTTCGACCTCGCGCTCATCGTCGTATCGCCGCCTCTCCTCGTGCCACCGGAGGCGCAGGCGCTGCGCGTGCTGCGCGCGGCGCGTCTGCTTCGCGTGTTCTCAGCGATCGGCGTCATGTACGAGCGACTCGGTCGCCCGCTCACTCGCAACGCGGCGCTCGTCATCGTCGGGGTGCTCTTCGCGGTGATCCTTGCCGGTGGCCTGCTGGTCCGGTGGGTCGAGCCCGCGACGTTCCCGAATGTGCTGACCGGCTACGCTTGGGCGATCGCGACCCTCGTGACCGCGGGCCACGCGCCACCCGAGCCGGTCACCGTCGCGGGTCGCGCGATCTCATCGACGATCGTCGTGATGGGTCTCGGAAGCTTCGTCGCGCTGGCGGCCAGTCTGGCCGGACGGCGCTGATGTGAGCACTCGGTACTCGGAGGTCCTTGCGCCGCTGCGCACCGCCTACGACGGGGAAGCCGACGGTCGGGAGAGTCGCTCTGGAGCGAAGACGCCCTGGAAGCTCGTGGAGCGGACCGCGTTCCTGGAGCGGATCCGATCGGAGGGCCGACGCGATCTCCTCGAACTCGGCGCTGGCACCGGACACGACAGCCTGTTCTTCAAGGAACACGGCCTCGATGTCGTGGCCATCGACCTCTCACGCCGCATGGTCGAGCACTGCCTTGCGAAAGGTCTCGACGCTCGCGTGGCAGACTTCCTTCGCCTGGGACTCCCGCCAGCGAGCTTCGACGCGACATACGCACTGAACAGCCTGCTGCACGTTCCGAACGCCGACATCGGTCTGGTGCTCGCGAGCATCCGCACCGTCATGCGGCCCACGGCACTGTTCTTCCTCGGGGTCTACGGCGGTCAGTCGCATGAAGGCGCGCTAGAGAACGACCGCCACGTCCCGCCGCGTTACTTTTCTCTGAGGGGCGACGACGAGCTCCAGCACCTCGTCACTCCGTACTTCGACGTTGTGGACTTCCACACCGTCGCGCTGCACGAGGACGATTTCCACTTTCAGGCACTGACCCTTCGACGGCCGGCGTAGCCACGCCGATCAGGGGTGCGCGTCGAACCAGTCAGCTATTCGTTTCGCGTGTTCGACGCGGTTGCGCGGTTTGCCACCACGAGTCAGGTCGTGGTTGTCTTCGGGGAAGCGAACGAACGTCGTCTCGACGCCGTGCCAGCGGAGCGCGATGAAGAACTGCTCCGCCTGCTCGATCGGGCAGCGAAGATCTCGCTCAGCGTGAAGGATCAACAGCGGGGTCTTCACCTTGGGCACGTACGTGAGCGGTGAGCGCTCGATGAGCTTGTCCGCCTTGTGCCACGGGGTCGCCTCGCCCATTTCGTGCTCCCAGAAATGCCAGCCGATGTCGCTCGTCCCGAAGGCCGAGATGTTGTTACTGATGCTGCGCTGCGTCGCCGCGGCGCGGAAGCGCGTGGTGTGGCCGACGATCCAGTTCGTCATGAATCCGCCGTAGCTTCCGCCAGTCACGTACAGCCGCTTCTCGTCGACCCACCCGGTGCCAAGCGCGTGGTCGACGCCGGCCATGAGGTCCTCGTAGTCCTTGCCGCCCCAGTCGCCGACGCACGCGCTCGAGAACTTCTCACCGTACGCGTGGCTGCCGCGCGGATTCGTAAAGAGAACGCCGTAGCCGCGGCCGGTGAGCACCTGGAACTCGTGGAAGAAGCCGTTGCCGTAGGTCGAGTGCGGTCCGCCGTGCACTTCGAGCACGAGCGGCCACTTCTTCGCCGCGTCGAAGCCGCGCGGCTTCATGAGCCAGCCCTCGACCATCCAGCCCTCCGCGCCTTTGAACTCGACGCGTTCCGGCGGCGTGATGTGGCGCGTCCGCATGAGCTCGCCGTTCAGATCGGTAAGGCAGCGAAGGCTCTTGCCGAGCTCGCCCGCCGCCACGTCCCCCGGGCAAGTGGCGTGTGAGAAGACGCACGCGAATCTCCGCGCGTCGTTCGCCAGGGAGAGGCTCACGACCTGATGCGCGCCGAGCGTCTCTGCCAATACTTCGCCACCCGCCACGGGAACGCTGTACACGTTGGCGGTGCCCTGGTCCGAGCCGACGAAGATGACGCGGGTGCGGTCCGCGTTCCACCTCGGAGAGAGGGTCTGGACCTGTGCGCGCATGTCGCTCATGACGACCGAACCGACGGTGCGGTCCCACTTGGCCAGGAGGTCGGTGCCCATGCCGCCGCCGGCCGCCGGCCAGAGCCAGAGATGCACGTTCCTCGAAGCCGAGCCGAGCGCCTTGTCGACGCCGTAGCAGGCGATCGTCTCGCCATCCGGCGACCACGACGGGTTGCCGTACTGGCCGATCTCGTTCGTCACGCGCCGCGTCGCGCCGTCGGTCACGGTGACGACGTGGACATCGGCCACCGTGTTGCGCTCACGGTCGGCGCTGCGGTTCGCGATGAACGCAATCTCGCGGCCATCGGGCGACCACGCGAGCTGCTGATCGTCCCAGTCGCCATCGGTGAGCCTGCGCGGCTCGCCTCCCGCCACGTCGATGAGCCAGACGTGCCTGCGGCGCTGGTCGGAGAGGAAACCCTCGTCAGTCTTGTAACGCATGCGCTCGTAGACGCGGGGGCTGTCCTCGTCGGCGTCCGCCGCCTTCGCGTCCTTCACCGTGAACGCGATACGGCGCCCGTCGGGCGACCACGCGATGTCGCCGCAGTCGTCGTCGAACGTCGTCAGCTGACGTGCCTCGCCCCCGTCGAGCGAGAGCACGAAGACGTTCTTCGGTTTGCCCTTCTTCCCTTTGCCGTCGGGCTTCTCGGGCGCGCCGCGGTCCGAGAGGAACGCGAGCGTTCGACCGTCCGGTGACCAGCGCGGGTGCGCGTCCTGACCCCCTCCGGACGTGAAGCGGACCGCCTCCTGCGAGCCGTCGAACGGCACGAGCCAGATCGCGGAGCGGTAGCCGTCGCGTTCGGACGTCACCGTACGGACGGCAAAGGCCACGCGCTCGCCGTCAGGCGAGAGCTGTGCGTCGGTGAGGAAACGGAAGGCGTAGAGATCCTCCGCGGTCATCGGAGGAAGAAGGTCTGGCAACGAGTCGTATCGTGCCATATGTGGGACGTTTCACGCCGCGCGAGCGCACCGGCCTCCTGATCGGCGTGCTCGCGATGTTCCTCGCCCTCGACGTCGCGTTCCTCGTGTCGCTGGTCGGGCTGCCCTTCGCACCGTTCGCGCTCGGTCAGGCGATCATCGACGTGCTGCCGGGCTGGATCTCGATCCCGCTCATCGAGCTGCTCCACTTCTGGGCGAAGGCGCTTCTCATCATCGGCGTGGTCGCCCTGTTCCTCATCGCAGGTGCCATCGCCGGGATGTTCGCGATCTCACCACGGCGCGGTGACGCGGCCGTCATCGGCGCGGTGGCGGCGCCGTGGATCGTCGCCGTCATCCTCGGGCAACTGTTCGCCGGCGAGAAGATCGATCTCGGGACCAGCGTCGTCGACGCTGCGGTCGGTCTGGCGGCGAACGCCCTCGGTCTCAGCTATCTCGCGCCAGCAGCCCTCGCACGAGACACCGAACCAATGCCGTCCCGGCGACGCGTTCTGCTCGGCGGGGCCGCGATCGCCGCCGTCGCCGCGCTGGGTGGATTGCCGCTATCACGCACGATCGCCGTGGCGGGATCGCGGCTCGGCAATCTCCCTTCAGCCGCGCGGCATCTCGTGCAAGCCGTCACGCTGACACCGCCCGATAGTGACATCGACGCGCTCGCCGGCATCACCCCCCGCATCACGGCGAATGACGATCACTACACGGTCGACACGACGCTGGTGAAGCCGCGTGTCGACATCGCCACGTGGAAGCTCGACGTCACCGGCGCGGTCGAAGCGCCGTTCGCCCTCACGTATGACGAGCTGCTCGATCTGGATGCGATCGAGCAGGTGCATACCCTCGAGTGCATCAGCAACCCGACTGGCGGGGAGCTCATCTCCACCGCCATCTGGACCGGCGTGCGCATGCGCGATCTCCTGCAGCGCGCGCGGCCAACAGCAAAGGCCTTCGACGTGGTGCTCACCTCCGTCGATGGCTACGTCGATTCCTTCCCCATCGCGAAGGCGCTGGAGCCGGAGACGCTGCTCGTCTACCTGATGAACGGAAAGACGCTGCCGCAGGACCACGGCTATCCGGTGCGCACGCTCGTGCCGAACATCTACGGCATGAAGAATGTGAAGTGGCTTCGCTCGATCGAGGTCGTGACCTTCGACAAGCTCGGCTACTGGCAAGAGGGAGGCTGGTCCGACGGCGCGATCGTGAACACCGGCACACGCATCGACGTTCCGGCGCGCACGCTGAAGTGGAACGGCGGCCAGGTCACCCTCGCGGGCATCGCGTTCGCGGGCGCGCGCGGCATCAGCAAGGTGGAGATCTCTTTCGATGGCGCCAAGACGTGGCAGACCGCGAAGCTCGAGGCGGCCGCGGGTCCGCTGACCTGGCGGCGCTGGTCAGCGCAGTGGACGCCGCCCAACGCTGGGACACACGCACTGCAGGCGCGCGCGACCGACGGTCGTGGCGACACCGAGACGCCGGTCAGCCGTGAGCCGTTCCCCAACGGTGCGAGTGGTTACCACGTGCTTCAGGTGAACGTCAGCCGCTAGCGCCTCGGACGCCAGTAGTTCACGTCGAGGATGCGTAGCCGTTCGAGATGCGTCTCAAGACGTTTCGCGAACTCCGCCGGATCGCGTGTCTCGCGCGGTGACCAGAGCACCTCTGCCAACGCGGTCAGGCGCGGCCACGCCATGTACTCCATGCGCTCCGGGGTAGGCATGTACTCGGTCCAGAGCTGCCCCTGCGCGCCAAGGACGTGTTCCGCCTCGTCGGCGCTGAGCTCCTTTGGGACGGGCTCGTACGCGTAGACCTCCGCGAGCGTGTTCAGCCGGCGGATCGGGAGCGGCTCGTTCTCCGAGTTGTCGTAATCGAAGTACGTTGGCTTCTCCGGTGCCATGACCACATCGTGCCCCGCTTTCGCGGCGGCGACGCCACCTTCCTCACCGCGCCAACTCATGACCGTCGCGCCCGGAGCGAGCCCGCCCTCGAGGATCTCGTCCCAGCCGATGAGGCGCCGGCCCCGTGCCGCGAGCCATTTGTCGAAGTGCCTGATGAACCAGCTCTGCAGCTCGTCCTCGTCCTTGAGCTCGAGCTGTTTCATGCGCGCCTGCGCAGCGGGGCTAGCCTTCCACTCCGTCTTCGGGCACTCGTCACCACCGACGTGGATGAACTTCGACGGGAACAATGCGAGGACCTCCTCGAGGACGTTCTCAAGGAAGGTCAGGACATTGTCGCCCACTCCGAAGACGTGCTCGGAGATGCCCCAATACGTTTGCACCTCGTGCTTCGTGTCGGTGTTGCCGAGCTCCGGATACGCCGCGATCGCGGCGAGCGCGTGCCCTGGCATCTCGATCTCCGGCACGACGGTGACGCCGCGGTCCGCCGCATAACGCACGACCTCGCGCATGTCGTCCTGCGTGTAGAAGCCGCCATGCGGCTGCCCGGAGAACTTCCGCAGCGCCGGATCCCTCGTCAGCGGCGGGACCATGCTGTCCTTCCGCCACGCGCCGACCTCGGTAAGCTTCGGGTACCGCTTGATCTCGAGCCGCCAGCCCTGGTCCTCAGTGAGGTGCCAGTGGAAGACGTTGAGCTTGTGCAGCG
>JALYLT010000128.1 GCA_030774095.1 Chloroflexota bacterium | reverse complement strand
TCGCGCGTTCCAAGACCGCATCGAGCGTCTGCTGGGTCACGAGCTGCCTCCCACCCGTAGCGCCACGGTCGCGCGCGGAGTGTACTTCGGGCCGCGCGGTGAAAGGACGCTTTCGAACAGGACGACGCTGTCCGCACGGAACCGCAGATGCGGCAGACGCATCGCCTCGACGGCCGCCGCGATCGCTCGCGCGTCCACGAGGTCCACGTCCTCGCGCACGCGCCCGAGCGTCACGTGCGCGCGTAGGGTTTTGCCGTCGAACGCGATCGTTCGTCTACCGAGCTCGGCGCGAATGTGCGCACCGAGCGCCAGCAACGCCGGCGCGCCGGCGCCGATCCCGAGCCAGACGACCCGCGGCCGGCCGGAAGGCGGAAAGCGGCCGGGGCGATCGAGCTCGATGTCGAACGCGGTGACGCGGCTGGCCGCCGCCTCGGCCGCGGCTGTCACGTCAGCGAGCCGCTCGTCGGGTGTTTGACCGAGGAACGCCAGAGTGACGTGCATGAGCTCCGGCTTCACGCGGCGAAGCGCCGGTAGGTCCGGGGCGCAGCGGAACGCCGCCTCGGCGATCTCGGGTGGAAGTGGGAGCGCGACGAAGAGTCGTATACCGCGAAGGTTAGAACCCGGCGGCGGCCAACCCGGCGTGCGCCTCGTCAGCGACAAGCAGCGCGATGAACAGGACCCCGAGAAGCCCGCTGAAGCATGCCAGCGCGGTTGCGCGGATCCGCTCGCTGCTGGAGATGCGTTCCCGTGTGTCGGCGATCAGAGCACTCATTGCGGCACACGTCTAAGCAAGCAGCATGCCGCCGTCGTTAACGCGCGGCGTTACCAGAACGTCACGCCCCGTTGGCGTATCTACACGGAAACACGCCTAACGAAATCGCTAAGCGGGCGTCGGTGCGGTGGCTGGACCTTTCGCCTTTTTCGACTTCTCACGCTCTGGTTCGCCCGCGGGGGTGCCCGGCGGTGTCGTATCGGGGCCGCCTGTTGCTGCGGCAACAGGAGTGCCTTCGCCGGGTTCATCGAACAGCGCTTCGAATTCCTCGGCATCGAGCGATTCCTGCGCGATGAGCTTCTGTACGACGAGATCGAGCTTGTCGCGGTTCTGCGTGAGCACCTCATACGCGCGCTGACGGGCGCGCTCGACGATGTCGTGGACCTCGGCGTCGATGATCTTCGCGATCTCCTCCGAGTAGTTCCGCTCTTCCTGGATCTGACGACCCAGGAAGATGAGCTCGTCGCTGCGACCGTACTGGAGTGGACCGAGCTTCTCGCTCATGCCGAACTTCGTGACCATCGACCGCGCCATCTGGGTCGCCTTCTCGATGTCGTTGCTCGCACCGGTCGTGGCGTCGCCACCCAGGTGGAGTTGCTCGGCGACCCAGCCGCCAAGCGCGGCTGCGATGTCGTCCTCGAACTCGCGCTTCGTGCGCATGTAGCGGTCCTCCTGCGGGAGCGACCACGTTACGCCCATGGCCATGCCTCGGGCGACGATCGAGATCTTGTGAACCGGATTCGTGTGCTTGAGCAGCTTGAAGCAGAGCGCGTGGCCGGCCTCGTGGTAGGCCACGATCCACTTCTCCTTCTCGGTGATGACGCGCGAACGGCGCTCCGGACCGAGGGCGACCTTCTCGAGCGCCTCTTCGAAGTCGATCTGGCCGATCGTCTTCTTGTTGCGGCGCGCGGCGAGGATCGCGGCCTCGTTCACGACATTGGCAAGGTCGGCGCCCGAGAAGCCGGGCGAGATCTGCGCGATGCGCAGCAGCTCGACATTCTTGTCCAGCGGCTTGCCACGGACGTGGACGTCGAGGATCGCGCGACGACCCTTGATGTCCGGGCGGTCGAGCACGACCTGACGGTCGAAGCGGCCGGGGCGGAGGAGGGCCGGATCAAGGACGTCGGGACGGTTCGTCGACGCGAGGACGATGACGTTCGTGCCGGTGTCGAAGCCGTCCATCTCGACGAGGATCTGGTTCAGGGTCTGCTCGCGCTCGTCGTGCGAACCGCCGAGGCCGGCGCCACGCTGGCGGCCGACCGCGTCGATCTCGTCGATGAACACGATGCAGGGCGCGTTGCGCTTCGCCTGATCGAAGAGGTCGCGCACGCGGGAGGCGCCCACGCCCACGAACATCTCGACGAACTCGGAGCCCGAGATCGAGAAGAAGGGCACGCCCGCCTCGCCGGCGACGGCGCGGGCGAGCATGGTCTTGCCGGTGCCGGGCGGGCCGACGAGCAGGACGCCGCGCGGAATTCGCGCGCCCAGGCTCGAGAACTTCTCGGGATATTTGAGGAATTCGACGACTTCAGCGAGCTCCTGCTTCGCCTCGTCGACGCCGGCGACGTCCTCAAAGGTGGTCGTCGGCTTGTTGCCGATGAACATCCGGGCGCGGCTCTTTCCGAACGACAGGGCCTGGTTATTCGTGCCCTGGGCCTGCCGCATCATGTAGAAGAAGAAGCCGCCGATGAGCACCACCGGCAAGAGGCTTAAGAAGATCGAGCCGATCACCGAGAAGGTGGCGCTCTCCGCTTGGTAGTCGATGATGACCTGCTTCGACGGGTTGGCGGCGTTGTAATCGTCCAGTAGCTTCTGGAACGTCTCCGGCCGATCGGGCAGGGTCAGCTGTTGCTTATCGCTGTTCTGCAGCTCGATCGTAGCCTTGTTGGCCACGATCGTGACCTTCTTCACTTGCCCGGCGTTGATCTCCTGTACGGCCTGGCTGTAGACGACCGGCTGCATGGATGGCGTCTGCGACCGGTACGCGTACAGCAGCGCAAGACCCATCACCACCAAAAGCAGGGTCAGGATGCCGTTCTTGAAGATGCGGTTATCTAGCGTGGTCGGCCTCTCTCTGTGCCCCGTGGGCGCTCTTCTTTCAACGATGCTACCTGTTCGAGGTTATCAAGGGTCATTCCCGAGGGGTGTCATCTTCCGATCGGACCGCTCGGAGCGGCAATCGGCCGGAGTGTGGCGGCGGAGTGATCCCGGGGATCCACACGACAGCGTCGTTCGCGGTGACTAGCGGCCACTCGTCCCGTTCGCGCGCGGGGACCTTCGCGTCGGTGAACACGTCCTGGATCTTTGCGCCCCGCGGGCCGTTCATCCGATCTCCAGGCCGACGACCGCGAACGCCCACGCGCTCCACGTCGACGTAGCCAACCTGCGCTTCTCCGTCGAGGTCCGTGACAAATGCGAAGCGCCATCTATGCCAGCTCGCGCTGCTTCCACGCTCGAGCGTGATCGGCCCGTTTCTTAGCATCTTCTTATCCGTCGCCTCGGATCCTTGCTCGCGAACGAGGATGCGCAGCATCGCGTACTCGCGAAGCGCCCGGCCGCCGGGCAGGTCGAGAGATCGCGAGCCGTTCGTCGCTGCCGCGAGCCCGGACAGCGCGGAGCGATGGCGCGCGCCGAGGCGCTGGCCGGTGCGTCGCGCCCACCAGAGCCCAAGCGCGTCCGCGCGGGCGTCGTTTTGGGTCGGCAGGCGGTCGATGGCCAGGTCATCGTCACTCTCTGCGGCATCCAGCGTCGACTCCGCGTGGTCCGCCGTGATGTCCGCGACCACCGCGGCAGCGTCGGCGAGGCGCTCGATCGCGCTGGCGACCTCCGGATTGAGTTTCGCGAGCTCCGGCAGCACGCGATGCCGGATACGGTTGCGCGCGAAGCGCAGCGAGCGGTTCGACGGGTCTTCGCGCGGGGTGATCCCTGCCGCTGCACAGACCGCAACGGTGTCGGAGCGACCGATCGTGAGGAGCGGGCGGACGATGCCGTCGCGCTCCGGTCGCATGCCCGCGAGGCCGGCGAGTCCGGCGCCACGTGTGAGATGGAGGAGCACCGTCTCCGCCTGATCGTCGCGGGTGTGACCGGTCGCGATGGCGGTCGCGCCGAGATCGCGGGCGATGCGGCGGAGGAAGTCGTATCGGGCGTTGCGCGCGTCGTCCTCGTTCTTCGGCGGAGCATCTGCGCGACCGACCCGAAGCGGCGCGCCGATATGGTTCGCGAGCTCCGCGACGAACGCGGCGTCGGCGGCCGCGGCGCGCGGACGCGCACGATGATCGAAGTGCGCGACGTGGAGCACGAGTCCGAACTCCTCGCGCAGCTCCGCCAAGAGCAGCGAGAGCGCCGTCGAATCGGCGCCGCCGGAGACGGCGAGGACGAGCGGACCGGAGCGAAGCAGTGCGTGGACGCGCGCGTATGAGCGGACCGTGTTGAGGACGTTTGACGGTGCGGTGTTTGCCAACAGTGGCTGGGGCGGGACTCGAACCCGCGACCATGCGGTTATGAGTCGCATGCTCTGACCAGCTGAGCTACCCAGCCATAGGGCTCTGGGAACTCATTCTACCGTCGGAGATCTGCCTAGACCGTCCTCGACAGCAAGCCGAGCGCGGAACTCTTCCTCAGTCATCGTGTGCTTTTGCGCATTGCAGTTACGGCAAGCGGGAAGGATGTTGTCGATGAAGTTCGTGCCTCCCCGAGTGAGAGGCACACGATGGTCAGGCTCAAGTGGACCCGGCTCTCCGCGGTACGCGCAGACGTTGCCCCAGCGAGCGACCAAAGCAAGCCACTCAGCCCCCGTGAAAGACCCGGGCGCTGCGGTCCTTCGCGCTCGGTAGGCCTGCTCTTTTGCGCGCTTGACCTCCGGGTGACTGGCTAGGTATGCCGCCTTCTGCGCGTTGATTCTTCCGGGGTCCCGTAGGTAAGCCGCTCGTCGATACTGTCGGCGGCGCTCACGCGTCAGCTCTGGATTGCGGGCTCGCCATCGGCGCACAGCATCGCGTGCCTTCTGCGGATTACGCTTCAGCCAGTCGCGCGCGTACGCGCGCTGTCGCTCCGGATCCTTGTATGCCACGTCACTCATCTACCAAACAGGCGACGCCGGTGCAATAGGACCGGCGCGGTAGTGTGTCGCCGATGACGAGCGATCCGCGCTCGATCTGCGCCGAGTGCGGCCATGTGCAGTCGTTTCACGATCGCGCAGCGGCGCGTGCGCTGCCGAGCGCCGACCTCACGAGCGAGAGGAACTGCTACCGCGAGATCGGTGGCGCCGCGTGTCAGTGCAGCGGCTTCCGTGATTCGGGCGAGATCGCGACGGCCGCAGCCGGGCAACCACGCTCGGGTCGGAGCCCTTTGACGGCTGCCCTGCTCGCCGTGGTGCTGGTCGTGATGGGACTCGCACTGCTCTACGCGTATCGCTCGCAGAGTCCGGCCGTGCCGTCGGTTGCGTTGTCGCAAGCGATCCAGGAGATCAACGCGGGTCAGGTCGCGAAGGTGACCATCATCGGGAACAGAGCGACGCTCGACCTTCGCGGCGGCGACAAGCAGCAGACCACGGTGTCTCAGCCCGACCCGATCTTCCAAAAGGCCCTCGCCGACTACAACGCGGCGAATCCGTCGCGTCAGATCGTCATCGACTACCAGCAGGAGAGCGCCTCGTTCGCCGCGATCAGCTCGATCTTCCTCAGCCTGCTGCCTGTGCTGCTACTCGGAGCCTTCTTTACCTACTTGTTCCGCAGGTCTGCCTCTCGCTGAGCCTCGGCAGCCTCGGCCGCGAGGCGAGCGCGGAACTCTTCTTCCGTCATCAGGTGCTTGCGGAGATTGCACCGCCGGCATGCAGGCAGGATGTTCGCGATCACGTTCGTGCCACCTCGCTCTAGCGGCAGGCGGTGATCGGCGTGAAGCGGAGCTGGGGCACCGTCGTATGCGCACCGGTTTCCGTAGAGCTCAACGAGCGCCGTCCATTCCGCTGCGGTGAAGGACGGCCCCGCTCCCAATAAACGCGCTCGCCGACGCTGGTGCATCGCGCGCCGTACCGCAGGCCGATTCGGACTTGCGTCGGTCCTCTCTTGGAAGCGTTTTGGGTCCCGGGCGTATCGGGCGCGCGTCCGCGCGGCGTGAACTTCCGGATGTCGTTGGCGCCAACGCCGCATCCCGGCACGCGCCTTCTCGGGATTGCGCTTCATCCACTCGCGACCGTAGGCCCGTCGCCTCTCAGGATCGGCGTATGGCATTGAGTCCCTCGCACATGCGGTCTATTTACCGAAAGCGCGAAGCCGGTGCAATAGGACCCCACCAAAAACAAAGAGCCCCGTCTCCGGGGCCCTGCTGCGGCAGCGGTGCCGCTGCGTCTGTTGCGGGAGCGCGATTCGAACGCGCGACCTTCGGGTTATGAGCCCGACGAGCTACCGCTGCTCCATCCCGCGATAGTCATTCTACTGCGGCGTGAGCGAAGTCACACGCCAAGCAGATGAGCGCAGCGAAGGCTGCGCGATTATCGCGTTAGCGCGTTCCGAAGAAGAGCTGGGCCCAGCGCATGACGCGGCTAACTCGCTCGGCGTCGGTGTGCGAGGCACTCGCGGACCCCGGTGACCGCTCCACAGCGATCAGACCCTCGCCCTGCTTGACGAAGTCGTAGTCCTGCGCCTTCTGGATCAGATAGTCGGTCGTCTTCTTCTGAGC
>JALYLT010000127.1 GCA_030774095.1 Chloroflexota bacterium | reverse complement strand
ACCGGCGAAGTCGTAGCCCCAGACGCTCGCGAGCAGCTGCTCCCGACCGAAGACCTGCCCCGAATGCGCCATGAAGAACGCGAGCAGATCGAACTCCTTCGGCTTGAGCGCGATCTCGCGACCCTCCAGGGTCACCCGGTGGCGGACCGCGTCCAGCAGGAGCCCGGCGCTCTCGAGGCGCTCTCCGACCGCGGCGACCGGCTGTCGTGTCCGACGGAGCAGCGCGCGAACGCGGGCGACGAGCTCCCGCGTCGAGAAGGGCTTTGCGAGGTAATCGTCGGCGCCAAGCTCGAGGCCGACCACCTTATCGAGCTCGGTGTCGCGCGCCGTCAGCATGAGGATCGGCACGTCGCTCTCCTTGCGGATGCGTCGGCACACCTCGAACCCATCGAGATTGGGAAGCATGACGTCGAGGAGAACGACGTCCGGCCGGCTCTGATGGAACGCCTCGAGGCCGCGTTCGCCGTCCTCGGCCGCGAAGACTTCGAAGCCTTCCTGGCGCAGTGCATAACCGAGCGTGTGACGCAGATTCGCGTCGTCGTCGACGAGAACGATCCGTGCCACCTGCGGCCGAGCCTACCATCCGGCTCGAACGTTCACCGCACGTTCACGGCACGATGACAACGACGCGCGACGCTGTCATATGTGATCACGGTGACGAAGCTCAGCTTCCTGCATCCCTGGGTACGGGTCGGTGTGGTCATCTTCCGGAACGATTCGATCGGCATCGATCGCCGGGGCGAGCCAATGCGCGTCGACCGCGACGTCGTCGTCACCGGCATCGTTCCCGAGAAAGACGGGCCGCTGGTCGCGTTCCGGCCCTACGCGGAGCACTGCCTATACGCCTGACGGCTCCCGCTACGCAACGGGCAGCGTAAAGCGGAAGGTGGTCCCGCGGCCCGGCCCGTCGCTCCGAGCCTCGATGTCGCCGCCGTGCGCCTGCACGATGTGCTTCGCGATCGCGAGGCCCAGCCCGGTGCCGCCACCCGACCTCGATCGGTCGGCCTTGTAGAAGCGCTCGAACACGCGCGCAAGGTCCTGGCGCTCGATGCCGACCCCCGTGTCTGAGACGCTGAAGACGACCCGGCCATCGTCGCGCGCCGCGGAGAGCCGGACGTTCCCGCCGGCGGGCGTGAACTTGACCGCGTTGTGCACCAGGTTCGCCAGCACCTGCGCGACGCGCTCGCCGTCCGCGCGGACGCGCGGAGCGTCAGTCGGCTCGACAAGCAGCGCGACGTCGGCGCGCGAGGCGAGCGGTCCCATCCGCCGCGCGCACTCGGTGAGCAGATCGCCGGGCGACTGCGGCGCGAGCGCGAGCGTCTCGGCACCCGACTCGATCCGCGTGAGGGCGAGCAGCTCGTTCGTGAGCTGCGCGAGGCCGTCGATCTCCTGATGCATGCGGTGCACGAAGTCGCGCGCCGCGGCGGGATCGTCGAGCGCACCCTCCTCCAGGGCCTCGGCCATCGCCTTGAGGGAGGTGATGGGCCGCCGCAGCTCATGCGAGACGTTCGCGACGAAGTCGGAACGTACCGTCTCGAGGCGACGCAGCGTCGTGAGGTCTTGGATGACGACGAGGATCTGACCGCCCTCGAGCGGCCGCGCGAAGGCGCGCAGGAAGCGGCGTGGATCGGTGCGCTCGATGGTCGCCGTCGCCTCACGGCCCGCGCGAGCGGAGGCGATCGCCGCAAGGGTCTCGTGGTGGCGGATCGCCTCGGGCAGCTGCCGGCCGATCACGCCCTGGCCTGCCGTCGCCCGCGCCGCCGCGTTCGCGAGCAACACTCGTCCGTCCGCGCCGGCGATGAAGATCGCATCGCCGAGCTGGTCGATGAGCGTGGCGAGCCGGTCGCGTTCCGCCTCGGCCGCGGCGTGCTCGGTGCGCACCGCAGCCGAGGATCGCCGCAGGGCCGCCGCCAGCCGCTCGACCTCCACCGGACCGCGTATGTCGAACGAGGCGTCCTGCGCTTCGGCGCGTTCGGTGAGCAGCTCGATCGGGCGTGCGATGGCGCGCTGGATGACCCAAGCGGCGACGATCGCGACGAGCGCGGCGATGACCGCGGCCGCGAGCAGCGACAGCGAGAGGCGCGCGGCGAGGGCGTCGACCGCGACCAGCGGGAGGGCGAGCCGCGACACCCCGACGATGTTGTTGCCGATGCGCACCGGCACGGCGACGTACAGGAGATCTCGTCCCACCGTCGTGGAGAACCGCACCGCACGGCCCTCATTCCCTGCGAGGGCCGGCACGATCTCCGGCCGAGTGCCGTGGTTCTCCATCGTCCGGCGGTCCTCGTCGGACTCGCCGAGCACTGTCCCATCGGTCGCGACGAAGGTCACCCGCACGCTCGCATCGGACGCGATGCGCTTCGCGAGCAGGTCGAGTGCGTCGGCGTCCGCGCGCACGAAGAGGTCGCGCGACAGGTCGCCGGCGAGCGCGGCCTCGGACGCCAGGCGCGTGCCGAGGACCAGGGTCTCGTGTTGCGTGGCGATGCCGGGCACGGCGACCGCGACGACGCCGAGCGCGACGAGGATGGTGATGACCGAGCCGAGGAGGACGCGTGCGCGGATCGAGCGCGGCACGAGCATCACTCTACGTGCGCACGTCGACGCCGAGGGCACGCAGGCGGTCGAACAGCGTCTCCGGGTCGACCTGCTTGTCGGCCGGCACGACCCCGGGGGGGCTAGCGATACCGCGCGCGAGCGACTCCGCAGCGATCACCGCCGGCTCCGCGGCGATGAGGTAGCTACCGCGCGGCGCGGAGAGGCGCGTGAGCGTGTAGCGCCCGGCCTCGCTGGTCGCGATCGAGAACGAGCCCTCGCGGCGGCCGAGGAGTCGTGCCGACAGCGGCGCCACCGCTGACAGCGCGCTTGTGAGGCCCAGCCGCGACGCTAGAGCGATCGACTTCGCGGCGAACGGGGCGTTCGGGTCCACCCAGAAGTCGACCCAGCGCAGGCTGGGCCACGAGCGCGGCAGCATCACGGCGGCCGCGCTCTCGACCCGGTAGCCGCGCCGGCGATCGGCGGGGAATTCTCGCGACCGCGACCAGTCGACCGACGCGAGGAACGCGCGAACTGTCGCGGGATTGCCCGTGTCGGCGGACGCGGGTGCGAGGAAGAGGTCGCACGTCTCCGGTGCCGCATTCTCGCTCGCGCGAATAGCCGACGCCGCCACGGTCGCGATCGCGCTGCAGGAGGTGAAGATCCGCACGCCCTTCGCGACAGAGCGGTCGTGCAGCGCGAGCACGGCGCGCGCGTAGCCGAGCGAATCGGATAGATCGATGACGTCGCAGCCCAGCTCGATCGCTGCCTCGACCAGCGCCGTCGTGCGTTCCTGGAATGGCCCGGCGGTGTCGACCACTACATCGCCCGGACGGAGGCCGGCCATGATCGAGCCCGAGTCCGCGACGTCGAGGCGCAGCTCGCCATGCTTGCGAGACGCGACGACCGGAGTGATCCCGACGTCCGCGAGACGGCGCGCGATCACCCGGCCGAAGAAGCCCGCGCCGATGACCACCACGCGCCTCACCGGAGCTTCACCGCGAGGTAGGCGCACCACGGACAGAAGAGCGCGAAGAGGACCGCGGTCGCGCCGGCCGTGATGACCGGGATGTTCGCGAGCGCGCCGATGCTGAGCAGGATGCCGGCCGCCCACATGACCGCCGCCCATGCGCGTTCCGCACCACGCAGCGGCGTCGCGAGCGTCAGGCCGATGCCGCAGATCGTGTACAGCCCATTCGCGATCCCGCCCGTCAGCGCGAACGCGAACGGCGAGGCGCTGATGTACGTCTCGATCCCGCCGACGATGAGGATCAGCTCGGCCGTGACGTCGGCGACGAGCCCGAGTCCACCGAAGATGAGCGGGACGTACGAGCCGTTGATGCGGTCGCGCCACCACCAGTAGAACCACAGCAGCGACAGCGCCGCCGCGATCCACGTCATCCATGCCAGCCGCCACTCCAGCAGGTGCGTGCCCACGTAGACGAGTCGCTCCACCGGATCGGCGACGAGCGGCGTGGCCGGCGCGAGGACGAACAGCAGCGCGAACGCGGCGGCGAAGTTCAGCGCCGCGCAGACGATCGGCGGGGCGATCCCCGCCCGCTTAACCGAGGCGATAGCCGACGCCGCGCACGTTGGAGAGCGACGGCGCGCCCGCGCCGTCGAGCTTCGAGCGGAGCCGCGCGAGATGCGCCTTGAGCCACTCGGGATCGGGATCGCGCTCCTCGGGCCAGCCGGCCCGCAGCAGCGCGCGGCGATCCACGACCTCGCCCGGGTGGGCCGCGAGCGCCGCGAGGAGGCGGAACTCGGTGGGCGTCAGGTCCAGGGATTCACCCGCGACCGTCGCCTGATGTGCGCGCGTGTCCACGGTGAGCTCGCCGATCGACGTCGCGGGGCGCGCGCGCGCCGTGGGTGCGGCGCGACGGAGGAGCGCGCGCACGCGAGCCGAGAGCTCCTTGCGCGAGAACGGCTTCTCGAGGTAGTCGTCCGCGCCGAGATCGAGGAGGCGCGCGCGCTCGTCGCTGCCCTTCTCGCCGGTGAGCATAAGGATCGGCGTGGACGAGATGGCGCGGATGCGGCGGCACACCTCGTCGCCCGACATCTTTGGCAAGCCACGATCGAGGATCACGAGGTCCGGCGACTCTTCCGCGTGGCGCTTGAGCGCGGCCTCGCCGTCGTACGCGGTCACGACCTCGTAACCGTCCTCGCCGAGGAGCGCCGCGACCATGCCCACCATCGCGCGCTCGTCGTCGACGACGAGCACGCTCGTCACGCGCGCACCTCTTTCATCAGCGGCACGCTGAACGCGAAGACGCTGCCACCACCGGCGTTCTCCTCGTACCAGATGTCTCCGCCCTGCGCCTCGACGACGCGGCGCGACGCGAACAGGCCGATGCCGGATCCGGGTAGTCCGGCCTGCGCCGCGGCGCGCACGTAGGGCTCGAAGATCCGCGCGCGATCCTGCACGGCGACGCCGGGTCCATCGTCCATCACGCGAACGACACCGCGGTCGCGCCTTCGCTCGACCTTGACCGCGATACGCGTGTCCTCGGGCGCGTACTTCGTCGCGTTGTGCACCAAGGCGGCGAGGACCTCGGCCGTCCGGCGCCGATCGCCGCGGACCCATATCGCCGTCCCCTCGCGCGGAGCGACGAGCTTGTGCCGCCGCGCGAGCGGTGCCAGCTCCTTCAGCGCCGCGATCGCCGTGACACGCAAGTCGAAGCGGGTCCGGCGAAGCGTGAAGTCGGGATTCTCGACGCGCACGCCAGCGAGGATGCGATCGACGAGCTGATCGAGCCGAACGACCTGCTGCACCGCCTCATCGATCGGGATCTTGCGGTTGCCGTTCTTCTCGGCGAGCAGGTCGAGGTAGCCGCGGATGACCGACAGCGGCGTACGCAGATCGTGCGTGACGACGGCGACGAATTCAGTGCGCGCCCGCTCGAGCTCGCGGAGCCGCTCCGTCGTCTGCCGTTCCAGCGCGTAGAGCGCGGCCTTGTCGATCGCGAGCGCGGCCTGGTTCGCGAGCGCGCCGACGAACGCCACCTCCTCGTCGGCGAGCTCGGTGCCGGAGGGGACGCGCAGCGCCGCCGCGCCGAGCAGGCGGTCCCCGGCCAGCAGCGGCAACGCGACGTGCTGCCCCTCGACGATCGGGCGCGCCTCGTCCATCGAGCGCCGGGCGGTCTGCAGCAGTGCCTTGCCGATCTCACCCGAGCGCGCGCGCTCGCGCACGCCGTCCCCGTCGCGCAGCAGGATGGCACCGGCGGATCCGGGATAGACGCGCACGAGACGGTCGACGATGAGCGCGAGCACCTCATCGAGGTCGAGCGTGGAGGTGAGGACATTCGAGACCTCGAAGAGCGCCGAGACCTCCCGCAGCTTGCGCTCGGACTCGCGCTGAAGGCGGCCCTTCTCGATGATGCCCGCGACCTGGTTCGCGATCGTCTGGAGGAAGTCGATCTCGGTGCGGTCGAAATCCCGTGGCTCGACGGTCTGCACGTTCATGACGCCGATGACCTCGTCGCGCGACACGAGTGGCACCGAGAGCATCGAGGTGAAGCGACCGACGTCGACCGACGGGACGTTCTTCCAGCGCGGCTCGCTGCGTACATCGCGAACCGCTAGCGGCACCCGCGCATTCGCGACCCAGCCGGTGATGCCCTCCCCCACGCGGAGCGTGGCGCGGCCGACAGCTCGCGGATTGAGCCCGTTCGTGGCGACCAGACGCACCAGCCCGTCGCGCTTCTCGAGGAGATACAGACTCGACACCTCGGCCCGCATCGCGTCGGTGGTGCGGTCGATCACGATGCGGAGCATCTCGTCCCAGTCGCGCGCGGACGACGCGAGCTGTGCGACCTCGTGCAGGAAGGAGAGCTCCCGCAGTTTCCGTTCGGCGTCGGTGGGAGTCACGAGGTCAAGGATAGGGACGAAGCGCCAATAGACTCGCGACATGCAGACCGTGATCCGGACCGAGAAGCTCACGAAGCGCTTCGGCGCGCTCGTCGCCGTCGACGGGCTCGACCTCGAGGTCCGCGAG
>JALYLT010000126.1 GCA_030774095.1 Chloroflexota bacterium | reverse complement strand
GGACGAGCACTCAGATCCCGCACTTCGTGCAGCTCATCCTCTCGGTCAACCTTGGCCTCTCGCAGAACAAAGTGCGCGTGATCGCGCCGGAGGTCGGCGGCGGGTTCGGAAGCAAGCTGCAGGTGTACGCCGAGGAGCTGCTCATCGCGCATCTTGCGAAGACTCTTGGCCGTCCCGTGAAGTGGACGGAGGATCGGCGCGAGGGCTACCTCGCCACGATCCACGGTCGCGACCTCGTCGAAGACGTCGAATTGGCCGCCAAGCGCGACGGCACGGTGCTTGGCGTGCGCATCCGCACCGTCGCCAACATGGGCGCGTACCTGCAGGCATTCGCGCCCGGCATTCCCACGATCCTTCACGCCTTCATCATTCCAGGGGCGTACCGGATCCCCGCCTTCGACTGCGAGGTCCGTGGCGCGTACACGAACACCACGCCGGTGGACGCATATCGCGGCGCGGGACGGCCCGAGGCGACCTTCGCCATCGAACGCGCTATGGACCGCCTCGCGGACGAGATCCGCATGGACCCGGCGGAGCTCCGTCGGAAGAATTTCGTCCCGCCCGACGCATTCCCCTTCACGACGATCAGTGGGATCACCTACGACAGTGGTGACTACGCTCCGGCGCTCGATCGTGCGCTCGAGATGGCCGACTACAAAGGCTTCGAGAAGCGACGCGCTGAAGCGAAGGCGCGCGGCAGGTACCGCGGGATCGGTCTGTCGAGTTACGTCGAGATCTGCGGCCTCGCGCCCTCCAAGGCGAACTCAGCTCTCGGTGTCGGGTGGGGCGGCTACGAGAGCGCGCGGATCCGCGTCCACCCGACCGGGGCCGTGCAGGTCTTCACCGGCACCTCTCCGCACGGCCAGGGGCACGAGACGTCATGGGCGCAGATCGCCGCCGACGCGATCGGTGTAACCCCGAACGACATCGAGGTACGTCACGGCGACACGTTCGAGTCGCCGGGCATGGGCGTGGGCACGTTCGGCAGCCGCAGCCTCGCGGTCGGTGGCATCGCCGTCCATAACGCTGCCCAGAAGATCCGCGAGAAGGTCATACAGATCGGCGCGCATCTGCTGGAGGCTTCTCCTGCGGACGTCGTCGTCCAGGGCGGCAAGGTCTTCGTGAAGGGCGTGCCCGAGAAGGCGAAAGCATTCGGCGAGATCTCGATGGCGGCCTATCTCGCATCGAACCTTCCCGAAGGCATGGAGCCAGGGCTTGAGGCCACCACGTACTACGACCCACCGAACTTCACGTTCCCGTTCGGCACGCACATCGCAGAGGTGGAAGTGGATCCGGAGACCGGGACGATCGAGATCATCCGCTACTCAGCGTGCGACGACTGTGGCCGGCAGATCAACCCGATGATCGTCGAGGGCCAGCTCCACGGCGGGATCACACAGGGCATCGGCCAGGCGCTGTACGAGACCGCGGTCTACGACAACAATGGCCAGCTGCTCTCCGGCAGCATGATGGAGTACCACGTTCCCACCGCGGCGGATGTTCCAGCGTTCGCGCTGGATCACACCGTGACGCTCACGAAGACGAATCCGCTCGGCGTCAAGGGGATCGGGGAGGCCGGGACGATCGCATCGACACCGGCGATGGTGAACGCGGTCATCGATGCGCTGGCTCCGCTCGGCATCACGCACATCGACATGCCACTGACCGCGGAAAAAGTGTGGGGAGCCATTCGCAAGGCGGGGGAGGCACGACGATGATCACGCAGACGTTCACACTCGAGAGCCCGGCGACCATTGAGGAAGCTGTCACGTCACTCGGGCGATCGCCGGACGCGAAGGTCATCGCCGGCGGCCACAGCCTCATCCCGCTCATGAAGCTCGGCCTGGCTGAGCCGAAGCAGCTCGTCGATCTTCGACGCATCCGCCAGCTTCGTGACATCAAGAGCGAGGACGGCGCCATTGTCGTTGGCGCGCTCGCGACGCACCGATCCATCGCCGACCACGCCGCGATCGGCAAGACGCTCACCGCGCTCGCGGAAGCCGCGGCGGCCGTCGGCGATCTCCAGGTCCGGTCGCGCGGGACGATCGGCGGCAGCTTGGCGCACGCCGATCCGGCCTCCGACGAGCCCGCTCCGACCCTCGCGTTCGACGCGACGATCCGCGTTATCGGTCCCACGGGACGCCGAGACATCCCGGCGCGTGAATTCTTCAAGGGTCCGTTCGAGACCGCGGTTGCGCCGAACGAGATCGTCATCGAGGTCCGTTTCGCGGCGCCGGTGGGCCGCTCCGGCAGCGCCTACGCGAAGTTTGCCCATCCCGCATCCGGCTTCGCGATCGTTGGCGTGGCTGCGGTCGTCGCGCTCAAGGGCGACGGCACGGTCGAACGCGCCGCGATCGGCGTGACCGGGGCCGCCCCCTCCGCGTTCCGCGCGACCGCCGCGGAGCGTGCCCTCGCTGGTGCGCGCGGCGACGACGCGAATGCCATCGCCGCCGCCGCGGCCAAGGCCGCTGACGGCGTCACCGCGCTCTCCGATCTCGCGGCTTCTGCGGAGTTCCGCAAACATCTCGTGACTGTGTACGCGCGCCGAGCTCTCGGGCTCGCGATCGAGCGCGCCCGGGGTTAACGACGTGCGGGCTCACCGCTAGGCGGTGCATTTCGAGGGCATCATCGAGATCGGAGCTGCGCGCGACCGCGTCTGGTCGTTCATCAGCGATCCGACGCGCGTCGCGGCCTGCGCGTCCGATGTCGAGCACGTGGAGGTCACAGACCCCACGCATTTCCGCGTCACCGTCCGCGCGGGGATCGGCCCGATCAGGACGACCTTCGCGATCGACGCGGAATTCACCGAGCTTCGCGAGCGAGAGCACGCTGAAGTGCGGGCAACGGGTAAGGCCCGCGGAAGCGCGGTCGAGATGTCGAACGTCGTCGACCTCGAAGACGCAGGGGAGGGACGCACGACGCTGCGCTGGCGAGCCGAAGTGAACGTGAGCGGCGCGATCGCCAACATCGGCTCGCGTTTCATGCAGGCCGCCGCGGACAAGACGACGCGCGACGTGTTCGCGTGTCTCAAGGAGCGGCTCGAGGCTCCCTAGAATCGCCGCGTGGGGAACGAGGTCGGCTGGTCGTCGATCGATGAGGTCGCGGAGACGCTCGCCCGCGAGCGATACGTTGCAGACCGCGCACTCGCCGTCACGCTCTACCTCGCGTTACGGCTCGGTAAACCGCTTTTTGTCGAGGGCGAGGCCGGCGTCGGCAAGACCGAGATCGCGAAGGCGCTCGCCTCGGGTCTCGGACGCCGGCTCATTCGGCTCCAGTGCTACGAGGGTCTTGACGTGGCGACCGCGGTGTATGACTGGGACTATCCGCGGCAGATCCTTGAGATTCGCCTTGCGGAGAGCGAGGGTCACGCTGACGCCGCGCGTGGCCGGATCTACAGCGAACGCTTCCTCATCAAACGTCCGCTCCTTGAGGCGATCGCGAGCCAGGGCCCGTCGCCCGTCCTCTTGATCGACGAGATCGACCGTGCCGATGAGGAGTTCGAGGCCTACCTCTTGGAGCTGCTGTCGGATTTCCAGGTGACCGTGCCCGAGCTCGGCACGTTTCGCGCGGCGGTGCCGCCGCCGGTCGTGATCACATCGAATCGGACCCGCGAGGTCCACGACGCGCTGAAACGCCGCTGCCTGTACCACTGGATCGACTATCCGACCCCGGATCGCGAGCTCGCCATCGTTGCCCGCCGTTTGCCGGATGTGCCCGAGCGTCTCGCGCGGGGCGTCGTCGCCGTCGTCCAAGCGCTGCGCGGCGAAGATCTCTTCAAGCGACCCGGCGTCTCGGAGACGCTCGACTGGGCGATGGCGCTCATGGCGCTTGGCACGCGCGAGGTCGACGAATCGACACTGAGCGAGACGCTCGGCGTTCTTCTTAAATACGAGGAGGACGTCACGCGCGTTCGTGCGGAGAAGCTGCCGCAGCTTATTGCCGAAGCCGCGCGTGCGGGCTGACCTCACCGCGCGCAACCTGCTCGTTCTACCGCGACTGCTGCGCCGCTCCCAGCTGCCCGTCGACGCGGGACGGGCACGCGCGTTCCTCGCGGCAGTCGCCGAAATCGATGTGTGGCGAGAAGAGGATGTCCGCGTGGCTGCCCGCGCGACGCTCGTGTCCCATCCAGCCGACCTCGGTCGCTTCGACGAGACGTTCGACCTGTTCGTTGACTTGCTTCTCGGTCGCGTGCGACGCATCCAGAGTGGTGGCCAGCCGCGCCCGCAGCAGACGCGTGGCACTGTCGCGTCCCCCCTCGACATCACCGGGGACGAAGCTGCTCCTTCCGGTCGCCGCGAGGCGCATCGCGCTGCGAGCTCTTTTGAGGTGTTGCGAACGACGGACTTCGCCAAGATGACGAAAGCCGAGCGGGCCGCAGCGGCGATGTTCCTCGAACGCCTCTCGTGGTCGCCCGGAGACCGCAAGGGCAGACGACGGCGTGCGAGCCGCAGCGGTGCGAGCTTCGACCTGCGCGCGACCCTCCGCCGAAGCCTTCGCACTCTCGGCGAGCCGCTGTTCCTCCAGCGTCGCAGCGCAGGACCGAAGCCGAGGCCACTCGTCGTCATCTGCGATGTGTCCGGATCGATGGAGCCGTACGTCCGGCTGATGCTGCACATGACGCACGCGTTCACGCGTGCGTGGGGTCGCGTGGAGGTGTTCACGCTCGGGACGCGACTCACGCGCATCACCCGTCGCTTTCGACCGCGGCGCGCCGACGCAGCCCTCTCGCAGATCGCGGGAGACGTCCGCGACTGGTCCGGCGGGACGCGCATCGCGGAAAGCCTCCGCGCGTTCAATCGCGTTTGGTCGCGCCGCGTGCTCGGCCGCGGTGCGATCGTCCTGCTCGTCACCGATGGCTGGGAGCACGGCGACCCCCGGGCGCTCCTCTTCGAGGCCGAGCGGCTGCAGCGCTCCTCGTACCGCCTCATCTGGCTCGACCCGTTGGCCGGCACGCCCGGGTACGCGGCGGAGAGCGCGGGCGCGCGAGCGCTCGCGGCGCGGACGGACGATCACCTCGCCGCGAACACGCTCCGCGGTCTTGCGGGGCTGGCCGATGCGCTCGCCAGGAGTGGCAGGCGGCGGCCGCTCCGGCGGGCGACCTCCTACCGCGACCGAATCTGATCGCGGCAGGCCGAAAGGCCCTCTGGCACAGCCTATGCCTGTCTGTCCGGCATGTACCGACACGCTCTCGAGACGCTGGTTCACCCGTTCGGCGGGGCCAAGGATGCGCGCGTCGGGCGGAAAGTTATCTAGATGGACACGAACGAAGCCCTCGACGCGATCGTCACGCTCCGCTCGATCTGGGCGAGGAAGCAAGGCCGCGTGACCCTCGCGGACCTCGATCTCGTCTTGCGGCGCTGCGTGCGAAGTCGTGGGCATGCGGCGCTGCCACCAGAGCGCTGGCGCGGTCATCCCTGGGTGTCTTCGACGCGTCACGAATGGGTTTCGCTCGAGGCTGCCTGAGCCCGACGTAGCGCGTCGCTATCCTGACGCGCGCCATGTCGGAAGATCTCGTCCTCTGGCACGACTTCAACGTCAGCCTGGTCGCTGCATCCGCCGGGCTGCTGGGGTTGCTGTTCGTCGCGCTCTCCATCCACGTGCGCGTGCTGAGCGCGAACCGAACGCCGAGCTGCGCGCTGTCGCGCGGTCCATCTTCCTTGGCTACGTGGTCTCTCTCGGCATCGGATTCCTCGCGCTGATGCCGCAGAGCCTGTCCGCGTTCGGTCTCGAGCTGCTCCTCATGCTCCTCGCAGCGATGGTGCCGTTCGGTGCCGCGGCGCGCAGTGGACGCGTGCGACGGGCGTCGGCTACGACCGCAAGGTCACGGTGTGGCAGTTCCTCGCCGGGTTCGGGCTGTTCGTCGTCACCATCGCCGCGGGGATCGGGATCTTCGTCGGTGAAGCTAGCGCGCTCTATGTCATCGCCGGCGTTGCGGTGCTGAGCCTGCTCTGGGGCGTCTTCAACACCTGGGAGCTGATCTTCCGCGTCCAGCACATCGATGAGCCCTGACGATCTCGCGCAACGAACGCATCGCCCCGGGTGTGACCCCGGGGCGATGGGCGAAATGGGGAGGGTGGTGGTTATTGGATCGTCGGCGCGGGCCCGCTCATCTGGACGGTTCCTGCGTCGCTGTTGCCGATGACGGCGCCACTCAGATTCGCGAAGCCGGTCGGCGCGTACCAGTAGGCGCCAGGCGGCGGGCACGACGCGACGCACGCTGCGTTCGTCGCGAGTGACAGCGTTCCGGTGCCGCGCAACTGACCGAGACGGATGTCGACGGGTCCAACGCCCGACGTGCGCTCGAACGTCGAGTACCCAGACTCGTAGGTGCAACCGAACTGGCCGCAGGTGTAGCGGTTCCACTGCACGTTCATCTGCTCGGTGCTGAGGATGAGCGTGCCCGTGGGATCGATCGATAGCTTCGAGTCACGAAGCGGGAGGTTGACCGTCCCGCGCAGGCCGGAGAGCACACCGTCGGAAAGATCTCCTGAGACGGACGCGTTGCCGCTGATCTGGCCGCCGAGGATGCTGCTGAAGCTGACATAGCTGAAGTACACGCTGATGGTCTGGTTCGATGATGCCGCGAGCGCTGTGG
>JALYLT010000125.1 GCA_030774095.1 Chloroflexota bacterium | reverse complement strand
TGGGATTGCGCGCGCTCTTGCCGATGACGGTGATCACAGGGCGTCGTGTCATGCGCTCAGCTCAACCGCCAGAACTCTGGATCGAGAGCGAGCTCGTCGAAGATCGCCTCCGCCTCATCGGTCGTGTAGCGGCGCCAGTCCGGATCGAGCTTGCTCTTGTACCACTCGTGGGCCAGCGCGGTCGCCTGCTCGATCGGGAGGATCGTCGATCCGGGCGGTTTGACCCGATCACGCCAACGTTCAGCATGCTCCTCCGACCGGAAGAGATGGATGGTCGATCAGGTGAAGTAGATGTCCTTCCAGAAGTCTCGCGCCGGGACGCCGACCTGCATCACTGTCCAGGTCTGGAGCTCGGTCGCGCCGTTCGCGTCGACCTCGACGACCAGCGACTCGTTGCAGTCAGGGCAGTGCGTCTCGACGACGCCGGCCTCTCCGAGCGCCGCCGGAATACCGAGCGCATCCCAGGCGCAGATCCCGAACCAAACACGACCGGCGGCGGTGACGAAGAAGTCGGTGGGCTCCGCGCAGAACGGGTTGTACGTGAAGATCTCGTGCGAATCCGTGCGCGGGATGAAGACGTGACCCTCGATCATCCGCGCGAACGAGGCGTCCACCATCGCAGTGTCCTTTCCCATGTCTGCGGCGACGGCGGCGATCGTCGGGACCTTGCCGCGGGTCTTGATCGATCGCGTGATCGCGATGCGGACCTCGCGGTCGAACTCAGCGTCGGTCATTCGCGACGTACTTCGCCAGGTCGAGCTCGTAGTAACGCGCCGGACCGACGTAGCGCATGCCCGCCTTCTCCATCACGCGACGCGACGCGACGTGCTCCGGGAAGCAGATCGCGATGATCTCGCGCAGGCCGAGCTCGCGGAATCCGTAGTCGAGACACGCGCGCGCGGCCTCGGTGGCGAGGCCACGGCCCCACCACTCCTTCGCGAAGTGGTACGCGACCTCGACCTCGGGGCCCTTGCCCTCGACGTACACGAGGCCGCAGTCGCCGATGAACTCGCCGGTGGCGCGGAGCTCGACCGCCCAGAGTCCGAAGCCGTGCTCGCGCTCGTGACGGATGAAGCGCTCGACCGCGCCACGCGTGCGCTCCACCGACGGCGATGCGCCACGCGGAATGAAACGCATCGTCTCCTCGTCACCGAACACACGCTCGTGCAGCGGCTCGGCGTCGGCGAGCTCAAACGAACGGATGACGAGACGGGGCGTTTCGATCGGGAACGCCAGCGCGTGCCTAACGCGATCGGACTTCGGCTCTACGGTCACGGTGCCCTGAGCATAGGGTCGAGAGCCAGAAGCGCGCGCAGCGCCGCGGGCCACGCGAAGTGATGGCGCGATGCGACGGCGCCGGTGGTTTCGTCGTACGCCTCCGGCAGCAGGCCGTCCCACGTCTCGATACGCTCCAAACGCTCCCATCCCCGGCGCTCGCGCTCAACGCTGCCGAGGACGCGCGCCACCACGATCTCCTGCAGATCACCCAACGGCCACGGATGGCGCGTGTGGAGCGAGCCCAGTCCGCCGAGCGCGCCCGCGAAGTAGCCGTCGTTCTCCTCGCTCCACGCGAACTCGATCGTCGCCCGCCAGACCGGATCGTCCGCGTCGCAGAAGCCCCAGGCCGGCGCGAACACCGTCGGAAGGTCGTTCGCGTCGTGGTAGTGGCGGGCGCCCTCGCCACGCGCGCCGCGCACTGCATAGGCGAAGCGTCCCGAATCGATAAAGCCGGTCCGTGTCGCCTCAAGCACCTCCGCCGCCGCGCGCGGATCGAGGTCGCGCAGCACGCGCCAGAGCAGCACGTGGCTCGAGAAGTGGAACGGCTGCTCGAGCGGATCGTCGGCCGGGGTCTCGTCGGTCGCGACGAGGCCGAACGGCGTGCGCCGCGCGAGCAGCGCGCGCAGCATCGTGTCGCGCAGCGGCGCGTACGTGTCATGCAGAGTGGGGTCGCCGGTGAGCCGTGCGTGGTCTTCAAGCAGGAGGAACGGGAAGAGCTGCTGATCGAGCTGGAAGGCCGGATCTTTCGACATGCCGTTGGCCAGCGAAGCGCGTGGCCACCAGCCCGCGGGACGCTCCGCCGTCTCGAACAGCCAGCGCAGGAATCCGTCGACCACGGCGCGGACGCGCTCGTCGCGCGGCGCGAGCTCGAGCAGCATGCGGCAGACGTAATACGCGTCGCGCGTCCACACCAGCGGAAGGATCTCGTGATCGGCGAGCACCGCGACGGCGAGGTCGTCGATGCGTGACGCCGCGCAGTCCAGCGCGTAGGCGACGCCGCGACGCACCGCGTGGTCGCGCTCGCCGTCGCGGCCGACACCTTGCCACCACGAGCGGCGCGCCTGGACCTCCTCGCCAACCAGCAGCGCTCCCTCGCCGGCGAGCATCACGGCCTCGCGGACCGCGGCGTCGAGCGTGTCCGCGAGCGCGATCGCGACGACGAACGGCAGGCTCATGCCAGCGGGCACCTGCTGGTGCGTTGGCAGCGCGATCGCCGCCGACGCACCGAGATCGCGGTCATCGAACCAGATGAGCTGCCCGTCCTCTCCCGTGGTCGTGTTCGAGCGCGCTACGGGAAGGGGACCGCCAGGTGTGAGCTGCGTGTAGGCCGCACGGGCGAGTTGCATCTTGCCTTGCCATTCGATCGCGACGCCGATGGTCGTGTCGCGCGCGGCAACGCGCACGATCTGCAGGACGCCGCGACGACCCCGCGGCGCGAAGGTGAGCACCTCGATGCGTGCATAGCCAGCGTGGTCGAGGACCGAGAGCGGCAGCGAATCCTCAACGAGGAACGCCTCGGCCTCGCCGGGCGCGAGCAGCGCCAGTCCGAACCCTTTGCGTGACGGCGACGCGAGGCCGGCGCGATACGCGCGAACGGCCAACGGGTCGAGCCGCTGATCGTCGGGGAACGCGGCGGCGTCGCTCAGGACGATCCGCCCATGGACCGGGTGCGCGGCGCCAAGGGAAAGCCAACGGCCGTTCGGTGTGAGCGTGCCGGCGACGATGCCGTTGCCGACGTCGAGCGGCTTGTACGGCTTGCGCGGATCGAGCCGCGTCGGGCGCATTCGCTAGCCCGCCGCGAGCCAGTCGAGCGTAACGGCCGCGGTCCAGGACTGGTCCGGCGAGCCCAGCGGCTCCGCGGTGAACGGCTCGAAGTACTCGGAGAAGTGCGAGCCGGGGCGCGCGAGCAGCGCGAGGTTCGCGTCGCGCAGGCCCGTGGCTTCGCCGTCGAGGCCATGAGCACGAAGTCCGCACCAGAGCAGCCAGTTGATCACCGGCCACGCTGGCCCCCGCCAGTACGCACGCGGCCGGAATTCGGATGATCGCGCCCCGGTGCTCAGGACGACCGAGTATGCGAGGCGGTCAGCGCCGGCGAAGTCCGGGCCGAAGATGCGGTCGGCAAAGCGGCGCGCTTCCGCTCGAGTGAGACTCGGGACGAGCACCGGACAGAGGCCCGCGCTCGTCACGCACCTGATGGGCCGGTGCGCGCGCAGGTCGAAGTCGAGCGCGAGCTCGAGGTCATGATCCCAGCACGCCCTGACGCCGTCGGCAGAACGCTTCGACCATTCGGCGATCGCGGCCCGCTCGCCAGGTGACGCGCCCGCGAGCTCGGCGATCTGCGCGAGCGCGTCGTTGGCCGCGACGAAGATGGCACTGCACTGCACGTCCTTGATGAGGAATGGGTGCGTACGACGCACGGCCTCATCGTCGTACTTCGCCATGCGCAGGAGATCTACCAGCCAGAGATAGCGGTCGTACTCGGCTTTGGTGGGGCGCTCCGCGGCGTCGACGAGACTCACATCCGTCCGCGGATACGGCGGCAGCTCGCCGACCTCGATCATCGCCAGCGCCGCGTCCCAGCGCGGGGTGTTGTCCGTTCCCTCCCAGGGGTGGTAGACGGTGATGAGGCCGGACCGCTCGGGGTCCCGCCGTTCCACGAGGTAGCGGTGCCAGGCGAGGAGCTTCGGATAGAGCGCCGAGGCACGCGCGACGAGCGCGCGCCGCACGTCCTCCGGAACGTCCTCGGCGCGGGCGATCTCGAGGATCCGCCATAGCGCGATCGCGTGCATGGGTGGCTGGATCAGACCGCTGGTCGCCACCGTGGTCGGCGCTGCGCTGACCTCACGCGAGCCCCAGAGGTCGGGGCCCGGCCAGTACTCGGGCACGTTCGGGTCGAACACGATGTGCGGGACCCTGCCATCGGTCCATTGCGCCTGAAAGAGATGCTCGAGCTCTCCGATGGCGCGCCCCGGGTCGAGATGCGCCAGCCCGATCGCGATGAAGGCGCTGTCCCAGCTCCATTGGTGCGGATAGAGACGGGGCGCCGGCTTGGTCCAACCGCCGACGTCGTTCGCGCGCAGCACGGCCGCCGCATCGGTCCAGAGCTGTGCGTCGCGCGGCGAAAGGGACGCGTGTGCGCCGGTCGGGCTCAGTGCGGCGCGGCGACGGCTGTGCCGGTCGTCTCGTCCATCCAGCGGATCTTGTGCGGCTCGGGTGCGAGCTGGAGCATCTGGTCCGGCTTGAAGACGTCGTCCGCGGGCGCGACCACCTTGAGCGAATCGTCGCCAACTTTCACTGTGAGCAGCGTGTGCGAGCCGAGCGGCTCGGACACCACGACGCGGCCGCGGAACGGTCCTTCGCCGAGGCGGATGTTCTCGGGCCGGATGCCGAGAAGCAACGCCTTCCCGTCCATGCCCGGCGGGCCCGGGACCTGCCATCCGTCACCGACCGCGGTGCCGTTCTTCGCGACGGCTTTCATGAAGTTCATCGGCGGCGAGCCGATGAACGAGCCGACGAACACGCTCGCCGGGCGGTCGTACAGGACGACAGGGGTGTCAACCTGCACGATCTCGCCATCTTTCATGACGGCGATCCGGTCGCCCATCGAGAGGGCCTCGATCTGGTCGTGCGTCACGTAGACCGTGGTGCGCTTCACGTCGGTGTGCAGACGCTTCAGCTCCGCGCGCGCGTGCAGGCGGAGGAGCGCGTCGAGGTTGGAGAGGGGCTCGTCCATGAGCAGGACCGGCGCGTCGGTGACGATCGCGCGCGCGACCGCGACGCGCTGGCGCTGCCCGCCCGAGAGCTGCGCGGGATAGCGATCGAGGAACGGCTCGAGCTGCAGCAGGGCCGCGCCCTCCTTCACGCGCTTCTCGATCTCGGGCTTGGTCTTCTTACGCATGCGCAGGCCGAACGCAATGTTGTCGTATACCTTCATGTGCGGGAAGACCGCATACGACTGGAACACCATCGCGATGTGGCGATCACGCGGCGGGAGATCCGAGACCTCGCGGTCGCCGATGCGCACGGTCCCGCCGTCGATGCGCTCGAGCCCCGCGAGGCAGCGCAGGAGCGTCGTCTTGCCGCAGCCGGACGGTCCCAGCAGGACCATGAACTCGCCGTCGCGCACCAGCAGATCGATGTCCTTCAGAGCCGTCGTCTTGCCGAACACCTTGCGCACCGACTCGAATGCGACGCTGGCCATCTCAGCTCACCGTCCTGGTCCCCAGAGATTGAAGAGGTACTTGCGCATGAAGAAGATGAAGAAGAGCGACGGGATGATCATGAAGAAGCCGCCGGCGAACCTGAAATAGAGCGGCGACTGGTTGAGCGTCGCGAGGATGTGCGCCGGCAGCGTCCGCTCGCGCACGGTGAGGATCGTCGCCGCGAAGACCTCGTTCCAGCTGCTCACGAACGCGAAGATCGCGGCCGCCGCCAGGCCGGGCAACGCGAGCGGCAGCGCGACACGTACGAACGCACCGAACCGGGACGTCCCGAGTGTCATCGCCGCCTCCTCCAGCTCGCGGGACACGCTGTAGAAGACGCCGGAGGTCACGATCACGACGAACGGCAGGACCATCGCCGAATGGATGATGACGACGCCGAGGAGCGTGTCGTAGAGGCCCAGGCTGATGAACGCGACCGCGAGCGGGATCGAGAGGATCGCGATCGGGAACATCTTCGAGGAGAGGACCGCGAGATGGAACATGTCGCGGCCGGGGAAACGGAACCGGGCGAGCGCGTACCCCGCGGGCGCGCCGATGGCGAGGCTGAGCACGATCGTGCCGAGCGCGACGATGATGCTGTTCTTCACCGACGGCAGCACACCCGTCGAATTCACGAAGAAGGACATCGTCTCGGTGGAGAACTGCGTCGGCAGGAACGACTTCGGGAAGTCGTACACGGCGCTGCTCTTGCTGAATGCGGCGAGCGCGATGAGATAGATGGGCACCAGGGTCCAGGCCGCGAGGAAGATGGCGGCGCCGTAGAGCAGCACGCGATCGATCACCGTGCGGCGCGTGAGGCTCGCCCGCCTCGCGGGCGCGGAGGTTGCGGTCATCGCTGGATCTCCGCGTCCTTGACGCGCAGGAGCCGCAGGTAGAAGAAGACGACCGTCATGGTCATGAGCAGGATCAGCGCGGCGAACGCGGCCGCGATGAATTCGTTCCGGTTGTTGTAGTACCAGTCGTACGCCTCATACGACAGCACGGGGAGCTGCCGGCCGGCGAGCGCGAGCACGACCGCGAACGTCTGGAACGCGAAGATCGTGCGGATGATGAGGGCGGACTGCAGGCTTGGCCGCAGCATCGGCAGCACGATGAG
>JALYLT010000124.1 GCA_030774095.1 Chloroflexota bacterium | reverse complement strand
AGGATCGGAATCCCGACCTCGTGACACGCGTGCCGCGCGGCGGCGGCCGCGAGCCGAATCCGCCGGGGGGCATGGAGCTCGTCGAGGGCAGCCTCGAGCGGCCGAAGCGCGAGGCGCGGCCCGCGCGTCCGAACGCGCGGCGATCGTCCGCCGCGAAGCGCGAAGTGATGCGCGAAGTGACGCGCGACGAGCGCCCGCGCCGCCGCGGCCTGGTTGATCCCGGCACCGCCGCGAAGGACACCGAGAAGAACGCCAAGCGCCGTGCCGGCGAGAGCCGCGCGCGCAAGCCGACCGCCACACCCGCGCGTGCCGCCCGGACGACACGCGCGCCGATGCAGCCGCAGTCACGCGCGAGCGGCAACACCCAGCGCACCGCCGCGCGCGCTCGCGGCTCGACGAAGCCGCTCACAAAGCGTGCCTCGAAGGCCGCGGGCCCCGACGCGACGCAGTCCACCGCGCAGGGCGGGAAGAAGGCGAGTCAGCGGACGTCCGCAGGGCGAGCTCGCGCGGGGCGGCGCTAGGCCGCTACTTCGGCGAGCTCTTTCCGCGCTGCCCGGTGGCGCCGGACTGCGCGCCCGCGCCGCCGGCGCTGCCACGCTTCTTCCCGGACTGCCCGCCCTGCGGGTCCTGCGGAGGGGGGATCCGTCCGGTGGAATTCGGCGAGCGGCGCTCCTTCTGGGTCGGCATACGTCCTCCTGAGACCCTGATATGCCCGACCTTACCACGCTCGGCGCCGCACCCCGCACCTAACGTCATCGTGGAACGAAGGCGCGGCGAAGGCGGTCACACGTACTCGATCGTTCGTTGATGTTCCTAGAGACCTGAGGTCGGGAGTTGGGACGCTAGATCAACGGGCGGCACTCATCAGGCTTCGGGCACCAAGGGTGGCCCAGGCGAGGCCGGGGGCGATCGCCAGCAGCGCCCGGTCATCCTCGGTGTTGAATAGGAATAGGAGGATCGCCGCGGCGATCAGCATCCCGGCCGCGGATCGAGGAAGCACGCCGGTCCGTAGAGCGGTGATCGCGAGCGCGAGCATCCCCAGGAAGAAGAAGAGCCAGCCGACGAAGAGCGGCAACGGCGCGAGCAGGAACGCACCGAGCGCGAGCAGGACCACCGAAGCCTTACCCCATGACCCCGCGACCCATGCCGCGCGGCCGTAGAGGAGCGCGAAGCCTACGAGGGTCAGCACGACCGCTGCCGCCAGGTACGGCGCAGCATCCGCCCCGCCGCGGTAGGTGGATGAAAGGGGCTCCGCTGGCCTCAGAAGCCGGAGCGTCGCCGTATCTCCATAGCTCTCTCCCGCGAGCGCCAGCGCGAACGCGACCCAGGCGACCCCTCCGAGGACGAGGGCGAGTGAGCCGAGCAAGCGTGTCATGTGACCTCCCGCGCGGATCCGAGGGATCGTACGCGTTGGGCGCTCCTTCTAATGAACTCAAGTAGTCGAAAGAGGCGACGCTAGCTTGGGCGAGGTTCGCAATATGTCCCTAGAGGGCGTTAGGTCATGACCAGACCGAATAGTCGGGTGCCGAGTACCGCACTCCGCCTGCCGCATCACGGATAGGCAGGAGGTAGCGGCTACGCGGGGTCCGGGCTATCGAGCCGAGCATTGCCGATCTGCTCGTCGTCGAGTTCCGGACGATGTCTTCGGAGTCAGCGGCATCACAGCCGCCCGGGCGTGTGGGCGGCACAAGCCCCGCTCCGTTTGAACGGTCGTCCCTCGCGGCGTCACGGCCGGCAACGGCGCCCCCGGCGCACGACTCCAGTGGCGCCTTGTGAGCCGAGCTGGACCTCCACTAGCGTCATCGCGTGGGCGAACTCTTTGATGCCGACCCCCGGGAGCGTTGGCGGCAAGCCCTGCGGCTTCGTGATGATCCGAACTGGACCGCGGATGCAATCCGCGAAAGGTATCCGTGGTGGCCACGGTTCTGGTTTGGGTCCGTCAATTCATGGCTAGTTTTCCTCGGACCGAGTCCAGGAAATAGTCCGGGAGTGCCGGTCAACTGGGAGCGTGACCAGTTTCCATCGCTCGGCCGACCAAATGAACATCTGCGCACCTATCGCGATAGCCAGGGATTCTGGGACCGCATCCGATCATGGACACGTGCCGCATTCGCGCAGAGCGGAGTGTTCGGGCCGGAGATGTCCGAGGCCGCGCTCGCAATGACCATGGTCGCCAACATGACGGACATGTCTGCCGGATCGGCGAGAGATGTGAAGAACACGGCCCTGGTCGCCGGGCTCACCGGAGCAGTCCGGGGCCTCGAGGCCGTGCGCCCAGGTCTTCTGGTGCCGATGGATAAGCGCGTCACTCCGCTCATTCGTGAACGCTTGGCTAGCGAAGGTTGGCAAACGACCGACAGCGGCGTGTCGGAAGTAGCGGCATTCAATCAGCGCTATCCCGCCTATCGGCCGCACTGGTATCGACTCGAGCACGCCAACCGATCGGCATTGCTGATAGCCGAGTCGCCTCAGCATCCGTCGAAAGTGAATTTCTATCGGGCCTCGGACATGGACGGCTACCTCGGCGGCATGATCGCGCGAGCGATGCATGGCAGTCTCATCTAAACCGGACTACAGGCGGTCAGCATCGACTTCGGGAGGCAGTGCATGGCTGTGACGCTGATCTATGGACCCGCGCAGACGCAACGCAAGGTGGAAAGGGCCGACGCGCTGCTGGCGAGGTTCGCGGAAGCCGACGACGGCCGAGGGGCACTCTACTACGACCTGCCGGTGGTCCGGTCCGACCGCGTGGACGCCAACGATCTGGGAGTGACCTTGTTGATGAACTCGAGAGCGGACGGGCGAGCGTTCCAGACACTCGTTCGGGAGGCCGGCGTGATCGACCTGTCGGGGCTTCCCACTGTCACCCTCGAGCAAACGAGTGCCGACGAGCGCGGACGTGTCGCCGACCTCATCGCGCAAATGGCTGGGTGGCGAGCGTTCGGGGCGTCGTTGGCGACCAAACTCCTGCACAAGAAGCGGCCGGCGCTGATTCCAATCCTCGATAACCAGGCTGTCTTCGGCGCGTACATGAACGCGCGGTGGCCACTCGATCGTTCGAGGACGGAAACCATCAAGGATCGCGACACGATTCGAAAAGCCCTGGATTGGATCGCGAACGACCTCGCAAGCGACGCGAATAGCGAAGCCTGGCGTAAGTTGGCCGTTGCCCGGGCGGCGTGGACGAGGGTCGAGATTTGGGATGCGGTCTGGTGGGCCTACTTTCGGGAGAACGAGCCTGCGCGGCCCGCTGGCCCAAATGCGCGCTTTGACTGAGCTTGTGCGACCAAGCTGCATTACTTGCGGGGGCAGACGTCCGGGTTCGTTTCGGGACGCGACGAGGCCCACGCTGACTGTCGGAACTCGCGGAGCTCTCGCAACACAGCCCGTGGGCGCGAGAGAATAAGGCCGATGTACAGCGATGGTGCGATTAGCCGACGCCAGTGCCGAGGACGCCGTGTCGACGGCTCGGCATGCAGAGCATGGGCGCTCTGGCTCGATCCGCGCCAACTGTGTGTGGCGCACGCGGGTCGACATCATCGCGGTCCGCTCCCGGACGATTACACCCGGAGGTCGCGCTGGGCAACGCGACAGCGAACGAAGCCGCCGAACTGCGAGTGCCCTGCGTACACCTGGCCACATCGGCCGGGCGGAGGTCTCTGCGAGTGGCCGGATCCGCCGACTCGCCGGCTGTCAACCCTCGCGGGAACCCACGTGCTCCCTCGCGCCCGGTCAGCCGCCAGGCACCTCCGTCTCCTTGGTTACTCCGGAGGACGTAGGCCGCCGTCCGGTCCCGTTCCGCAGAGCGGCCGCGTGGTAACGAAGGGCGTGGATTTCAAAGGCGAGTTTTTCCGCTGACCGCCGAGTAGGCGCTCGCGGCGTGTTCATGTTGATTACCGTCGCGACCGGTCGTATCGCTCCATGGCCTCGATGACGTTCGCCTTCTCGTCTGGATGCGCTTCGAGGTGAGCGACCCACGCCTGGTACTCATCCTTCTCCATCGGATGCGGCATCCACGGCTTGAAGAATGGCCAGCTCGCGGCCGCCGCTTGCTTGGTGCGACCGGCGCTCAGTGGCTCCGCCTCCGGGCCTGGCCGCGAGCGCGCCGTCGGGGCCTTCGATCGGGGCTCTAGTGGCACCGCTCGCAGGGTTTGCGACGGAGGCGGAGCTGGCGCCCGACGGCTGGTCTGCTCCTCGATCCACCCAGCCAAAGCACGCAGTGGCACACGGCGACTGCGCCCTACATGCAGACTCGGGATCTCGCCCGAGGCTACCAACTCGTACACCTTTGTCCTGCTGATCCGCAGCAGATCAGCGACCTCGCCGATTCGAAGTAGGCGCACCTCATCCATGCCGCATCCTCCGATGTGTGGCGCGACTCGGCTCCGTTCCGAATGTCCTGCGGTGGCACGATCTCCATAACAACACCGCTGCCGGCCAAATTACCGTCTCACGGGGGCGAACGTGATCCGACTCGATGAATCGGCAATCGAAAATGCACTCCCGCTCGCGGCCGTTGGCCTGACGAAGTACTGCTGGCTCCAGGCGGCGTTGGTGGAGTCAGACGTCACCCACGATCGCGAATTTCAGAGGCGCTTTAACGCCTTCTATCGGGTTCGGCGGAACTCGGCGTGGCAGTCTGCCTTCTACGGCCTTCTCGAGGAGAACAAGTCGAAGCACCAGTCGTTCGCTGATGTTCTACGCGCGCTTCACGCCGTAACTGGGAGAGTCGAAGCGTCGTTCGCCAGCAAGCTCGTTGCCTCAGTCGCTCCCGACGTGCCGGTGATTGACGCCTTCGTGCTTAAGAACCTCGGCCTCCGGCTCCCACCTGCCGGGCCGATAGTGATACGGCTGGCTCGGATCGTTGAGCTTCACGATCTCATCGGGCAAATCTTCTCCGATTACCTCGACACTGACAGCGGGCGGTACCTGGTGACGAGGTTCGAGGAGTCATATCCGGATCGCCACGTAACACGCGTCAAGATGCTCGACTTGGTGCTCTGGCAAGCCCGATGAGCTACTGGAGAGGCCACGAACCGACGCTCGTTCGCCCTCGAGGTGAAAGGTGCGGACGGCTGTCAACCATGCGCGGCGCCCAGAAGCACGCCGTCGGGATGCGTTCAGGCGACGCCGTCCGCAATGGCGGCCAAATCCTCGATGCCCTCGATGACGATTCCGTTGAATGTTCGATATTCCGGCTGGGACCCCGGTCGGGACCGCAAGGCTTTCGCCTCAGGACGTCATTGGTAGCGGACCCCGCTCAACTCGATCCACCCTCCCTCGTGCGAGTGCGCAGGATCGTGATGAGTGAAGTGGATCAGCCCGCCTTGGTCACTCCACACGTACTCCCCGTGAACGAACACGTTGTTGCCTGGGAGAACCGGGGCGCGCTGTCCGATGGTCACGTTGTTGTCCACGAGCACCGTTTGCGTCGAACCCGTGAGGCGAATGATGAAACGCTGGTGCATACCGGACGGACCGCTGTCATCCGCGAGAACGCTCGTCACCACACCTTGGGCGGTGACCTCGACGGTCGATCGTTTTTCGGCGTAGTCGCGCTGGACAGCGAAGTTGTCGGGTGTTGTCGCAGGCACGCATGCCGGCGCGATGAGCAGAAGGAGCAGGGTCGCCCTCACCGGGATTGGCCGCCGTCGATCGTCAGGACGACGTTTCCGGTCTTGTGCTCTGTTTCGACGTACCGGGTCGCGGCGATCACCTCCTCCATTGGATAGGACCGATCCACGACCGCCCGGTACTTACCAGCCTCGATGAGCTGCTTAAGGAAAACGACATCCTGCTTCGTATATCGCGGTGGTATTGAGAACAGGACCTTCTTATCTCCGGAACGCGAAGTCCACAGAGCCAAGACGAGGTTCCGGAGCCCGTCGGTCGCGAGATAGCTGCCGCCTCGACTCAGTGAGCCGCGGCACCGCTTGAACGAGTGCTTGCCGACCGCGTCGAAGATGACGTCATACGTTTGGCCGTTCTTGGTGAAGTCTTCCCGCGTGTAGTCGACGACCCTGTCGGCTCCGAGCGATCGAGCGAGCTCGAGGTGCTTCGTGCTGCACACCGCACTGACGTCGGCGCCGAAGTACCTGGCCAACTGAACCGCTGCGGTGCCGATGGCACCGGACGCTCCGTAGACGAGGATCCTCTGCCCCGCGCCGAGAGCCGCCAGTCTCAGGCACCACAGCGCATTGAGTCCTCCGTCGCAGATCGTGGCAGCCTCCGCGAAGGTCATATCGACCGGCTTGTGGGCGATCCGCGCGCTGTCCCGCATGCAGATGAACTCCGCGTGTGCCCCGAACCTGAACCCGCTGGTGCCGAAGACGTGGTCACCGACCGCGAACTCGCTGACTGCGGGGCCGACTGCCTCGACCTCTCCCGCCAGCTCAGTGCCGAGGATGCGCTGCTTCGGTCGGCGGACGCCAGAGATCAAGCGGCTGATGAGCATGACGGCCGGGCCGCTACGTCGGTTGGCTTCGCGCGTCGCGCAGTCCGCACGGGTCACCGCCGCCGCGCGGATCTTGATGAGGACCTCGTCCACCTTGGGCACCGGTCGCGCGACGTTGTCGAGTCGTAGAACATCCGGGGGAC
>JALYLT010000123.1 GCA_030774095.1 Chloroflexota bacterium | reverse complement strand
CCTCGGCGTCGATCCCATCCCCCACCGCATCCCGCAGCTTCTTCGCGTACGCGGCGTACTCCTCGGGCGACACGTCCTCGTCCCGCGCGCGACCGAACAGGTCGAGGAGAGCGCGGACGTACTCGAGGGGATCTCCGGCCGGGCGATAGCGGCGCAGCGGGAGGTCATAGAGGTGCTCGCGGACGAAGATGACCTGCTCGGCGCTGGAGAGGACGCGCAGCTCGCCCGAGCGCCCGAGCTCCAGCGCGAACTCGCGGAACACCTCGTCGCCGAAACCGTGGAAGGTCTTGATAGCGGCGTCGTTGAGCCCGAGCGGTGTGTTGATGTCGACGCGCTCCTGCATCGCCGCCGCGGCCTTCTCGGTGAAGGTGACGGCGAGGATCTCGCGTGGCTTCGCGGCGCTGGATGCGATGAGATGCACGACGCGAGCGGTGAGGACATGCGTCTTCCCCGTCCCGGCGCCGGCCACGATCAGCAGCGGCCCGGTGCCGTGCTCGACCGCCCGGCGCTGCTCGTCGGTGAGGCCCCCGAGGATGTTGGGCTTCGGCTCGCCGAGCCCGAAGGCGAGCTGCTCGGTCATGCGCAGCGGCGCGCGCGAATCCGGGGGATCCTCAGGGGGCGTAGCCCCCCGGTGATGAGTTCGCTCATTTGTTCTATTGTAGGTCTAGTCATCGCAGGGGCTTCGCCCCTTCCACCCCATTAGGTAGCGAGGCTCTCGGCGAGAGCGACGAGCGTCCGGACTGCCGGACCCTGCGGTCCGCGAGGCGCGTAGGCGCGGTCCTTGTCGGACCAGTCCACGCCCGCGATATCGAGATGTGCCCACTCCGTCCCGTCTTCCACCGCCGCCCACAGGAACGCGGCCGCCTTGATCGCGCCGCCCTCGCGGCCGGCGCTGTTGCGGATATCGGCGACCTCACCCTTGATCTCGTCCTTGTATTCGTCGGTGAGGGGCATCGGCCACACCCGATCCCCGGCCGAGGTGGCGACGCCGCGGACCGTCTCCACGAACGCGTCGGGTTTGCCGAACAAGCCGATGAAGTACGGGCCGAGCGCAACGCTCACGGCGCCCGTAAGCGTCGCGATGTCGACCACGCGGCGCGCGCCCTCGCGCTGCGCGTAGGTGATCCCGTCGATGAGAACGAGTCGGCCCTCGGCGTCGGTGTTGATGACCTCCACCGTCTTGCCGCTCATGCTCGTGAAGACGTCGCCTGGCTTCGTCGCGCCCCCGCCGGGGAGGTTCTCGGTGCACGGCGCGACACCCAGGACGTTCACATCTGGCTTGAGGCGACCGATGGCGGCGAGCGCCGCGATCACGCTGGCCGCGCCGGTCATGTCGGCCTTCATGTGGTGCATGTTGTCCGCGGGCTTGATCGAGATCCCGCCGGAGTCGAACGTGATCCCTTTCCCAACGAAGGCGATGTCGTACTTCTGCGCCCCTCGACCATTGCCGTTCTTTCCGCGACGGCCGTGATAGCGCATGACGATGAAGCGCGGTGCCTCGTGGCTGCCCTGCGCGACGGAGAGATAGCTGCCCATGCCGAGCGCACGGCAACGCTCGGCGTCGAGGATCTCGCACTGCACACCCGCCTCTTTGGCGGCGGCGCGCGCTTCGTTCGCGAGCAGAGTCGGCGTCATCTTGTTGGCCGGCTCGTTCGCGAGGCGGCGCTGGAGATTCACCGCGTCCCCGACCGCCTCTCCGCGCGCGATCGCTTTCGTCGCGGGCTTCTCGGTCACGAGAAGCACGGTGTCGAGCGGCGGAAGGCGCCGCTCCTCTTCGACCGTCCGGTGCGCCTCGGGCCGCCACATCGCATAGACGGCACCTTCGACGGCGGCCTGGACGGCGCGATCCTCACCGAGGCCGTTCGGTGTGATGAACAGCGCGAGCTTCTTGACGTTCGAACGCCACAGCGCCTTCACACCCGCGGCCGCGATGTTGCGCGCGCGCTCCGCGTCGTAGTCGGCCGGTCGTCCCGCGCCGACGACCACGATGAGCGGGTCGCCGTGATGCGAGGTCACACCATACGGTCGCCCAGCACCAGTCTCGCCCTTCGCGATGCGGTCGACGACCGTCTTCACCGGGCGCGGAAGACCTGTCGGCGTGCCGCCATCGCTGCCGAGCGGAACGATGATCGCGTCGACCCGGCCGAGCGCGGACGCGCGGACCGCACGGAACTTCATGGACCGTCCTCCCCCTGGTGCGTGAATGAGGCGATGCGTTCGCGAGCCGCGTCCGGCGTCAGCACGAGGATGCGATCGTCGCCGTGACGGCGGGTCAGTCCGCGATCGTCGAGGAATTGTAGGAGCGGAAGCACGTGCTTGCGGCTCGAGCCGGAGAGGTCGCGCGCGCGCGCGACGGTGATCGTCCCGCTCGCCGCGAGCTCGTCGACCACCGCGCGCGCGAAGTGCGTCACCGCGGCCGGGAGGAAGACCGCCTCGGTGCCGATTCGCACGACGTCGCCGCGTTCAGCGAGCGCTGCCACGAGCTCGCGGTCAAGGCCGTGCTCGGCCTCGAGCTGCGAGGGGCTGGGCGGTTGAAGCGGCTCCTTCGCGAGCGCGGCGCGTGCGCTCAGCCAGCGACGCTCCTGATCCTCGGACAGTTGCGGGCGGTGCGATGGCAGCGCGAGGGCGCTGCCCCGCTCCGCGAGCCGCTTCTGAGCGACGAGCTGCTCGACCAGCCCGTTGAAGCGCTTCGCCGAAAGACCCAGCGCCGAGCGCGCCTCCTCACGAGACGCGCCGGCCCGCAGTGGCGTGGTGCGATGCGCCTTTGCGCAGATCCGTTCCACGTGCGTCGCGAGCGCTTCGAACGCATCGCGCGAGACCAGCGCATCGCCGAGCCGCACGGCGCGGCCGTCGGCGACGATCTCGTCCGTCGCCGCGTCGCGCTCGACCGGCGCGAGTCCGCTCCGTTCGGCCGCCTCGGCCAGTGTGCGTGGCACGTCCAGCGACGCGAGCAGCCGCGATGCCGCCGATGGTGCGGTGCGGCGCTCGAGCGCCGCGACGGTCTCCGCGCGGCGACGCAGACGGACCGTCGCAAGATCCGCGACGGCGCCTCCGCCGATCGTTTCGGACGGCGACGGTCGTCGGATCACCAGACGGTCGCCCACGGCGACCGCGACGGGCGCCGCCAGGCGAAGCTGCACCCACGCGCTCTCGCCCGGCGCGATCTCCGGGCCCTCGAGGAGCGCGGCGCGAGCCATCGTCTCCGCCGTGCCGACGTAGACCTTGACCTCTTCGTCGTGCTCGAGCGAGGCGCTCGCGCTCGGCAACAGCTCGAGCCGCACCGCGAGCAGCGTCGTCGTCTCGAGCGATCCCGGCCGGGCCACCACCATCCCACGCGACACGGCCGCTTTGTCGATGCCGGAGAGATTCGCCGCGACACGGCTGCCGGGCCGCGCGACGTCGAGCGAACGGCGATGCGTCTGCAGGCCCCGAACACGCGCACGGATGTCGCCGGGGAGCGCAGCGATCTCGTCGCCGACCGCGAGCGAGCCGTCGAGCAGCGTGCCGGTGACGACAGTGCCGAAGCCGGACATCGTGAACGACCGATCGACGGGGAGGCGGGGGCGACCGATGTCGCGCCGCGCCGGCGCTGCACCGAGGACGCGCTCGAGCGCGAGGAGGAGCTCGTCGAGCCCGCGGCGCGCGGTCGCAGAGACCTCGACGAGCGGCGCGTCCGACAGGGCGGTGCCCCTCAGCGCCGCGCGGACGTCTGCGACGGCGAGTGCCGCCCACTCATCGTCGACGAGGTCGCGCTTGGTGAGCGCGATCACGCCGCGATCGATCCCGAGCAGCCCGAGGATCGCGAGATGCTCCCGCGTCTGCGGCATGACACCCTCGTCCGCCGCGATGACGAGGAGGACGGCGTCGATGCTGCCGATCCCCGCGAGCATGTTGCGGATGAAGTCCTGATGACCCGGCACATCGACGAACCCGATGTCCCCGCCACCCGGGAGCGTCACCCACGCGAAGCCGAGATCGATGGTCATGCCGCGCTCGCGTTCCTCACGCAGCCGGTCGGGGTCGATCCCGGTGAGCGCCGTGAGGAGGGTCGACTTCCCGTGATCGACGTGGCCGGCGGTCCCCACCACGCGGACCTGCGTCGCCTCGTTGGTCACGGAGGCGGAGTCGCTTCGGGCATCGGAGCGAACATCCCGAACAGCGCTGGCACCACGACGAAGGCGAGCACGAGCATGAGCGCGATCCAGATCCCGAGCGCGATCCCGGTCGCGACCGGAGGAAGCGGCGAGCGTTCCTTCTGGTCGCTTACCGGCGGACGGCGATGCATTCGATCTCGATGCGCGCCCCGCGCGGTAGCGCGCTCGTCCCGACGGTCGAGCGGGCGGGCCGATGCTCACCGAAGCGCTGCGCGTACACCTCGTTCATCGCCGCGAACTCGGCGAAGTCCGCAAGGAAGACGGTGCACTTCACCACTCGGTCGAGGCCGCTGCCCGCCGCTTCGAGCACTGCGGCGAGGTTGTCGAGGACCCGCGCAGTCTGATGCTTGATGTCGGCGCTGACGAGCTCGCCTGTCGCGGGGTCAAGGGCGACCTGCCCGGCGGTGAAGATGAGGTCGCCGGTCACGATCGCCTGGCTGTACGGGCCGATCGCCTTGGGCGCCTTCTCGGTGGACACGCTGCGCAGATCCATTTCGCTACTTCTCCTTCGCGAGCGCGGCGGTGACCGCTCGCGCGAGCATCTCATCATCCTCCGGCGCGACGCTGCGCAGGTCGAGCGCCGCACGGTCATCCACGATGCGCGCGACGATCGGCGGTTCGGCCGCGCGCAGCCGAGCGAGGATCTCGTTCGCTCGGCCATGTCGAGCGCCGATCGCGACCGCGCGCGACGGCTGCGTCTCCTCAGGGAGCGAGCCGCCTCCCACGGTCGACTGCGTCTCGATCGCGTCTGCCTCGACGCCGCCGCTCGCCAGCTGGGCGGCGATCACACGAGCGCGCTTCGCGAGCACGGTCACCGTCGCGGCGATCATCCGCCATACCGGCAGCTCGCTCTCGGCGCGGCCGTCGCGATACAGCTCGAGCGTGGCCACGAGCGCCGCCAGGGTGAGCTTGTCCGGACGCATGGCGCGCATGAGCGGATGCGCCCGCAGCGCGCCGATGGCGGCCGCGCGGCCAACGGCGAGGCCGGCCTGTGGACCGCCGAGGAGCTTGTCGCCGCTGAACGTCACGACATCAGCGCCCGCGGCGATCGCCTCGGGGACCGTCGCCTCGCGCGCGAGGCCGAAGCGCGAGGTGTCGATGAAGGTGCCGCTTCCGAGATCGTGGATGAACGCGACACCGCGCTCGCGCGCGAGCGATCCCAGTGACCGGTCCTCGGGTCGCGCGACGAATCCGGTGAGCTTGAAGTTGCTCGCGTGGACGCGCAGGATCGCGCCGGTCCGCTCGGTGATTGCGGCCGCGTAATCGCGAACGTAGGTGCGATTCGTGGTGCCGACCTCGACGAGCTTCGCGCCGGAGCGGCGCAGGACATCCGGGATGCGGAAACCACCGCCGATCTCCACGAGCTCACCGCGCGCGACGATGACCTCTTTGCGCGCGGCCAGCGCGGCGAGCGCGAGCAGGACCGCAGCCGCGTTGTTGTTCGTGACGACGCCGTCCTCCGCGCCCGAGAGCTCAGCCAGAAGCCGTGAGGCGTGGCCGTGCCGCTCGCCCCGGCGGCCCGCGTCCAGGTCGTACTCGACGCTTACCGCGCCGGCGGCCTCCACGATCGCCGCGAGAGCGGCGGGCGCCAGCGGCGCGCGTCCGAGATTGGTCTGCAGCACCACGCCGGTCGCGTTCAGGACGCGACGAAGCGAACGCCGGTCACGGTCACGCAGTCGCCGGCGCGCCGCATCCGCCGCGGTCGATTCATCGAGGGTCGCGCCTGCGGCGCGCGCTTCGGCGAGGACATCACGCACGGCCCGGACGAACCGCTCTCGCGGGAGATCGACATGGCCCGCCGCACGCACCACGGCATCGACCGACGGAAGCCGGCGCCGCGCGTCCGTCGTCACCGTCCGAGCACCGTGAGCGCACCGGGACGCATGCGCACGGCGAGTGAGCGGGCGCGGACCGGCTCGCCATCCGCTTGCGTCGGCAGCTCCCGCTCGAGCTCGACGTCGAGCGAGCGTGCCTGGAATATGCGGACGTCGCGTCCGTTCACATGCGTGCCGCGATAGAGCTTGGCGAGCGCGATGAGCGAGGACCATCGCCCGAGATCACCCGCGACGAGGATGTCGAAGAGACCGTCATCGAGCTTCGCCTTCGGCGCCACATGCATCCCGCTCCCGAAGTGCGTGCCGTTCGCCGCGACGACGACGAGATGTTTCCCCTCGATCGCCTGGCCGTCGATCACGAGACGCATCGGTTGCGGTCGATACGTCGCGATCGACACGAGCGCGCCGACGAAATATCCCAGCGCGGGGCCGACGACGCGCGCGCTCGCCTCGATCCGTTCCGCGACGTGGCCGTCGATGCCCACACCCGCGGCGTTCACGAAGATCCGACCGTTCACCTCGCCCACGTCGATGACACGTCGGCGCGCATTCGCGAGAAATCGACCGATATCGCGCCGCTTGCGCGGATATCCGAGGGAACGAGCGAAGTCGTTGCCCGACCCGATCGGATACAGCGCGA
>JALYLT010000122.1 GCA_030774095.1 Chloroflexota bacterium | reverse complement strand
CTTCGCCGGGCCTGAGGGAGCGCAGACGATGCTCCCCAACGGCGAGTACGTGATGAAGCTGACCCTCGTGAAAGCACTCGGTGACGCCTCGAATCCCGCTCACCTTGAGACCTTCACGTTCGGAAAGCTCAACATTCAGCGGGCTCCCTGATCCCCGCCGCATTCATCGCTGGGGCCCGCCGGAGCGATCCGGCGGGCCTCATACTTTCCAGTGATGGGGCCTGTCGACACCTTCAAGCGTCCGCTGCGTGACCTGCGCGTCAGCGTCACGGACCGGTGCAACTTCCGCTGCGTCTACTGCATGCCCAAGGAGGTCTTCGGCAAGGACTTCCAGTTCCTTCCGCGCGGCGAGATCCTGTCGTTCGAGGAGATCGAGCGCCTCGTGCGCGTCTTCGTCGGCCTCGGCGTTCAGAAGGTGCGCCTCACGGGCGGCGAGCCGCTCGTCCGGCGCCACATCGAGCGGCTCGTTGAGATGCTCGCGAAGGTCAGCGATCTCGACCTCACGCTCACCACGAACGGATCCCTTCTCGCGGGAAAGGCGAAAGCGCTTCGGGACGCCGGGTTGAAGCGCGTGACGGTAAGTCTCGATTCGCTCGATGACGAAGTCTTCAAGAGCATGAACGATGTCGACTTCCCGGTCGCGAGGGTCCTCGAGGGCATGGACGCCGCTGACGCCGCGGGACTCGCGCCGATCAAGGTCAACATGGTCGTCAAGCGCGGCCTCAACGAGAACAGCATCCTGCCGATGGCGCGACACTTCCGCGGCACCGGCCGGATCCTGCGGTTCATCGAGTACATGGACGTCGGCTCGTCGAACGGCTGGCGACTCAACGACGTCGTGTCGGCGCGCGAGATCGTCGCGACGATCGACCACGAGCTGCCGCTGGAGCCCGTCGAGAAGAACTACCCCGGCGAAGTCGCCGAGCGCTGGCGCTACCGCGACGGGAGCGGCGAGATCGGCGTCATCGCGTCGGTCACGCAGGCGTTCTGCGCCGACTGCACGCGCGCGCGACTCTCGGCCGACGGCTCGCTGTACACGTGCCTCTTCGCGACCCAGGGTCACGATCTTCGCGGCCTGGTGCGCAGTGACGCGACCGACTCCCAGATCGCCGATTCGATCGCGGCGATCTGGACCGCGCGCGACGACCGCTACTCCGAGCTGCGCTCGGAAGAGACCGCGGGCCTCAAGAAGATCGAGATGAGCTTCATCGGAGGCTGAGCCCCCCGGCTAACTCGGCGTCGGCACTCGCAGCGCGTCTTCGAGCTCGTCCGCGAGACGCTCCGCCGCCGCGGTGTTGATGCGGAGCCGCTCCAGGCTCTGCGCGACCGTCTCCTGGATGTCCGGCGTGCGCTTCGCCTCGAGGAACGCGCCCGCCTCTTCGGCGAGGCCGCGCTGCGTGAGCTGGCTCACCGCGGTCACGTAGCCCTGCTTGAGGAGCGGCGCCAAGTCCGTGCCGGCGACGTCGCTGTCCCAGTGCGCCCGCACGGCATTCCAGGCCGCGAGGCGCGTGCGACGCGACTGCATCATCGGGATGAGCATCAGGCCGCGGTCCTGGCCGCGAATGAGCGGCGAGAAGATCGCCTCGGCCGTACGCCGCGCGAGCTCGGGATCTTCGAAGAAGATGAGTCCCTGGCGGAAGCGCGCTTCCTCCTGCGCGTCGGTCGCCTGAGATTGCTGCATGCGGGCGACGTAGCGATCCCACAACGCGTTGTCGCCGACCGTGGCCGCGACAGCTACGACCGTGCCCGCGACGTCGGGACTGAGCCGCTCGCGGCCCTCGAGGTGCTCGCGCACGCGGCGCTGCGCCTCGTCGCGAACGTCCTTCGCCCGGGCGTGGAAGCCGAGCATGCCGATCGCGCGGGTGCGCTTCTCTCGCACGTCCGTGTCGTCGCCGTCGCGCGCCGTCCAGCCGGCTGCCTCGAGGATCGGGCGGTAGAGGTCGTCGACAAGGCGCGCGAACGGACGCTCCGTCGCGTCGCGCACCGCGTAGTTGCCAAGCCACGAGAGCGAGTCGCCGATCGCGGCGAGGACCGCGCGGTCCTCTTCACCGCGCATCGTCTCAAGCCGCGCGAGGAACATCGCGAGCGTCGCCTTCCCGTGGCGCGCGATCGCCCAGAGATCGTCGACGAGTGACAGCCGTTCCTCGGCCGCCAGATGCTCGATGCCGGCGTCGAGACGGTCTCCCTCGAATGCGCTGGCGAAACGGAAGCGGTAGAAGCCGCGGCCGCCCGCATTGGGGAAGAACCACCTGGCGCCCGGGAGCTGGATGGCCCCGCGCTCCGAGCTCAACACGGAGCGGTGCTCGCGCACTCCCTCCGCAGTGCCGTACTTGATGACGAGCGGTATCGGCCAGCGCTGCCGGGTCGGCGCAGCGTTCGTGTCGGAGAAGTAGCGCGTCTGCGAGAGGTCGAGCTCGAGTCCGCCGTCTGAGTCGCGCGCGCGGATGTCCAGCAGCGGGTGACCAGACTCCTTGATCCACGCGTTCGCGATGGCGGTCACGTCCTGGCCCGATGACTCGTCGAGCGCGTGCCAGAAGTCGTCCGCGGACGCGTTCGCCTCCGCGTGGCGTTTCAGATAGATGCGGACGCCCTCGCGGAACGCGTCTTCGCCGAGGTACCCCTCGATCATGCGGAGCACCGCCGCGCCTTTTGTGTACGAGATCGCGTCAAACCGCTGCGATGCTTCCTCGGCGCTCTTCGCCTCGACCGAGATGGGGTGCGTCGACGCGAGCGCGTCAAGGTTGAACGCGCTCGTGTTGTCGGCGACAAAGTCACGCCAGTAGCGCCACTCCGGATTGAGCGCGGCCGTGGCTTTCTCCCCGACGAACGACGCGAACGATTCGTTGAGCCAGAGATCCGTCCACCACCGCATCGTCACGAGATCGCCCCACCACATGTGCGTGAGCTCGTGAGCGGCGGTGCTGAACACGCCTTTCAGCGTCTGGATCGACGCGTTGCGCTCGTCTGCGGCGAGGAGCCGCGTGCGATACGTGATCGCGCCGGGGTTCTCCATCGCGCCGGCCTCGAAGTCCGGGATCCCGATCGCGTCGACCTTGTAGTACGGATAGGGAAGCGCCGTGTATCCCTGAAGCCACTCGACCGAGCGGACGTGCGCGTCGCGTGCGTACGTGCCCTGCGCCGCGAGGCCCGGCGGGAGGCAGACGCGGACGGGGATGCCCGACGGCGTCGTCACGACCTCGGTGAACTCGTAGGGGCCGACGGTGAACGCGACGAGGTAGGTGGAGATCTTCGGCGTCTCACGGAAGGTGGTCCGCGTGCGCCGATCGTCCACCGACTCCTGGGATGTGATCGGCATATTCGCGATGGCGGCGTTCCCCGCAGGGTGGATGAGCTCGACGCTGAACCGAGCCTTGAACTCGGGCTCGTCAAAGCACGGGAACGCGCGGCGTGCGTCGGCGGCCTCGAACTGCGTCGCCGCGTAGCGCTCCTCGCCGCGGAGCGAGCGGTACAGGCCGCGCAGCGATTCGCGGATGCTGCCCGTCCACGAGATCTCGAGGACGTGATCGCCGACGGGGATCTCTCGTGCGAACCAAAGTGTGGCGGTCTCGGCCTCCGTGTCGTAGGTGGTCGCCTGCGCGACCTCGCCATCGAGAGTCGCCTTGCGGATGTCGAGCTCCAGCGCGTGCAGCACGATGTCCCGCGTGGGCTTTGAGGTTCGGAGCGTGATCCGCACCTGGCCGGTCGAGGTCCAGCGGTCGAACTCGAGCTCGAACCGGAGCTCATAAGCGCTTGGCAGGACGTTCTTGGACAGACGGAAGTTGCGCCCCTCGTCGCTCATCAGCCCTCCCCGGTGTGCTGAGGCAAGCGTATCTGACTGTCCGCTGATACGGTTCTTATATGCCGCCGCAATTCATCTACACGATGTATGGCCTCAAGAAGATCGCGCCTGGGACCCAGCGCGAGATCCTGAAGGGCATCACGCTGGCCTTCTACCCGACGGCCAAGATCGGCGTGCTGGGCCCGAACGGCGCGGGCAAGTCCACCCTCCTCCGGATCATGGCCGGGATCGACAAGGAGTACGTCGGCGATGCCCGCATCACGGAGGGCTACCGCGCCGGCTTGCTCGCCCAGGAGCCGCAGCTCGACGCGAATAAGGACGTGCGGGGCAACGTCGAAGAGGGCGTGGCCGATAGGCGCGCCGTGCTCAAAAGGTACGAAGAGCTGTCGGGGAAGTACGGCGAGTCGCTATCGAATGCCGATACGGACAAGCTCAATGTCGATTTCCAGAAGGCTCAGGACGAGATCGAGGCCAAAGGGCTCTGGGATCTCGACAGCCAGATCGACCACGCGATGGATGCGCTGCGGCTACCGCCCGGCGAGCAGGACGTGAAGACCCTGTCGGGCGGCGAGCGCCGCCGGGTGGCCCTTTGCCGCCTGCTTCTCGCTCACCCGGATCTGCTGCTGCTGGACGAGCCGACGAACCACCTCGATGCGGAATCGGTGGCCTGGCTGGAGCGCACGCTCACCAGCTACGACGGGTGCGTCGTCGCGGTCACGCACGATCGCTACTTCCTCGACAACGCGGCCAGCTGGATCCTCGAGCTCGACAAGGGCGCGGGCATCCCGTACGAGGGCAACTACAGCTCCTGGCTCGATCAGAAGCGCAAGCGGCTCGCGGACGAGGAGAAACAGGAGTCGGCGCGCCAGCGCACTCTCGCTCGCGAGCTCGAGTGGGTGCAGGCTTCGCCGCGCGCGCGCCAAGCAAAGAGCAAGGCGCGCATCGAGTCGTACGAGCGGCTCCTCGCGGAATCACCAGATGAACGCGAGCGCGAGCTGGAGATCAGCATCCCGCCCGGACCGCGGCTCGGCGATGTCGTGATCAACGCGAGCAATCTGCGCAAGGGATACGGAGATCGCCTGCTCTTCGACGACCTCACCTTCGCGCTGCCGCGTGGCGGCATCGTCGGGATCATCGGACCGAACGGTGCCGGCAAGACGACGTTGTTCCGCCTCATCACCGGTGAGGAAAAGCCGGATGGCGGATCACTCGTCGTGGGCGAGACCGTGAAGCTCGGGTACGTGTCGCAGTCGCGCGACGCGCTCGACCCGAAGAAGAACGTGTGGGAGGAGATCGCCGAGGGACAGGAGAACATCCAGATCGGCACGCGGACGCGCAACGCGCGCGCGTACGTCGCGTCCTTCAACTTCCGCGGTGCCGACCAGCAGAAGCGTGTCGGCGATCTGTCAGGCGGCGAGCGAAATCGCGTCCATCTCGCGAAGATGCTCAAGTCCGGCGCGAACGTGCTGCTGCTCGACGAGCCGTCGAATGATCTTGACGTCGACACGCTACGTGCCCTTGAGGAGGCGCTCCTCGACTTCGCCGGATGCGTCGTGGTGATCAGTCACGACCGGTGGTTCCTCGACCGCGTTGCGACGCACCTCCTCGTGTTCGAAGGCGATAGCCGCGTGCGCTGGTTCGAAGGCAACTACCACTCCTACGAGGAGTTCATGCGCAAGGAGCACGGCGCCGACTGGCAGCCGCACCGCATCCGTTATCGCCCGTTGACCCGTGCGTAGCTCGATGCAAGCCCTCCGCATCTTGGTCGTCGCGGTAGTGGCGAGTGTCGGTGCCGTCCTTCTGTTCCCCGTCTACCTGGCGGTGCGTGCGGGCGGCTCAAAGATCTTCGAGCCGGAGCGTTTCGACTTCGCGCTTCTGGCAGCCGCCACGTTCGGCCTGGCGCTCGGTGCGCAAGTGGTGCTGTGGCGGCGTGCGCGCTACATCGCGTTGCTCGCGCTGCTCGCCAGCGGCTGTCTGCTCTTCGGCGTCCTCGCGGCGTTGTCCATCGGCCTCGCGGTATTGCCGGCCGGGATCGTGTTCCTGGTGCTGCTGTACCGCGCGATCCGGCGGCGTGAGCTCAGCTCTGCGCGACCCGCCGCGCTGGGCGGCGCGCTGCTCGGGTACGCGCTCGTGCTGCTGTATATCGCCCAGGCCGTGCCCCCGACCGCTCAATGCTTCGCGAATGGAGCGGGGACGTCGAGCCGCCGGTGGCCCGGCACAGCGCAACAGATGTACAGCGGCGGCAGCGGTACTGGGAACGACGGGGTCTTCACCGGTCATAGCGAATACGCCGACTCGGTCGTGAACTTTCGATGTGAAGGCGGCCGCCTAGTCGAGTTCCAGCGCACGCCGCGTTGAGGCTAGGCCGAGCGCGGCTCCGGCTTGTTCGGATCGATGCCGAGGTCCGCGATCGCCTTAGCGACGTCCTGCGGCGAGTACTGCTCACACATCGCCAGCGCATGCAGCGACGCGGCCGCGATGCTCTCCGCGTCCACTTCGAAGTGACGGCGTAGCGCCTCGCGCGTGTCGCTGCGACCGAACCCGTCGGTCCCCATCGGGACGAAGGGCTGTGACAGCCACCTGGAGATCTGATCCGGGACCGCTTTCATGAAGTCGCTCGCGGCGATGATCGGCGTCGCGCCGCCGAGCACCTGGACCACGTATGGGATCTTCGCCGTCTCTGTCGGATGCAGCCGGTTCCAGCGTTCGATCTCGAGCGCCTCGTTGCGCAGCTGCTGGTAGCTCGTGACGCTGTACACGTCCGCGCCGACGTCGTACTTCTCCTGCAGGATCTCCTGCGTCCGCAGCACCTGCATGAGGATCGGCCCCGAGCCGAGGAGCG
>JALYLT010000121.1 GCA_030774095.1 Chloroflexota bacterium | reverse complement strand
CGCGCATTCGCCGGCGGTTCGAGCAGGGCGCTGTACACGAGCGAGCCGACATTCGCGATGAACTCATACGCGTCGGCGTCGAACGCATCCCACGTCATCGCGACGACGACACGCGGGCCGGATGGTGTGAAGATGATGCCCGCATCGTGCGTGAGACCGGGAAGATTGCCGGTCTTGTGCGCCACGACCACGCCCTCGGGAAGTCCGGCCGGCAGTCGATCGTTGATCTGCTGGCGCCCCAGACGCGCGAGCATCCGATCCGACGCCGCGGCCGAGATGAGCTGACGCTTCGCGAGGAGCGTGAACAGTGTTCCGACGGCGCGCGGCGTGGCCATGTTGTCCTCATCCCAGTTGAGGAAGACGTGGAAGCCCTTCACGCCGGCCCGCTCGAGCGTCGCATTGATGTTCTCGGGACCGAGCACGTGCCACAGCGCGAGAGCGGTGCCGTTGTCGGAGATCGTGATCATCGCTTCGAGCGCCTCATCGAGGGTGAGCTCGGTGCCCGCGAGCTCGAACGAGCCGTCCTCGGTGATGTCTTCGTCCTCGATCGTGATGATGTCGCCGTAGTGGAGCTGTCCCGCGTCGACGCGGCGCTCGGCCTCCGCCAGGACCGCGAGCTTGTAGAGCGAGGCGGTGATGATCGGCTCGTCCGCAGCGTGGGAGTAGAGCGGCGTGCTGAGGTTCGGGTCGGCGATCCACAGGCCTGCGCCGCCCGGGAAGGTGCTCACCAGCTGGTCGAGGTGCTGCACCAGCTCAGCGGTGCTGGCCGCGGCGGGCGCGCCCGGGACCAGACCCGCCAGGGCCAGCGCGACGGCCAGCACGAGCGCGCTCCCTCTCACTGCTCTCAAGTAACGCGCTGTCGCCCGTGGTGTTTCACCGCTTAGCCGTTCCTTCACCTTTCAGCGCGTCACGGCCGAGCCGCAGCATCTCCCGATATCCGGCGCTGGTGTCGTCTTCGTATCCCAGCAGATGTAATGCCCCGTGAGCGGCCAGGAAAGCGACCTCCGTCGCAAGGGGCCAGCGCCGCCGCTTCGCCTGCCGCGCGGCCTGGGCTCCGCTGATCACGACGTCGCCGAGCTCGAGCGTGCCGTCGGCCTCGCGTCGCAGCGCGCTCGCCGCGCTCGTCCCCTTCGCGCCACGCCGCAGCGACTGACCGAACGACAGGACGTCGGTCGTTCGGTCCTTCCGGCGATACCGCAGGTTGAGGTCGCGCATCGTCGCATCGTCGACGAAAGCGAGCACGAGCTCCGCATCCCGGGTCACGCCGTAAGGGCGGAGTGCAGCGCGGACGGCGCGGCGCGCGGGCGCGAGGTCACAAGGCGCCTCGCCTCGGACCGCGATCTTCAGCGGTCGGACGCCGCCTTGTTGGACGCCGGTGGGATGCGCGCGATCCGATCTTCCGGATACGGGATGCGCTCGTGATAGACGCCCAGGAGGAGCTCGCAGAACGCGTCCTTGATCGAGTGGATATCGCGCAGGGTGAGATCGCATTCGTCGAGCTGCCCTTCCGCCAGACGATCGCCGACGATCCTCTCCACCATCGCGCGGATCGTCTCGGGTTTCTTCTCCGCGAGCGAGCGCACCGATGCCTCGGTGCCGTCCGCGAGCATGACGATGGCGGCTTCCTTCGTGCGCGGCCGCGGACCGGGGTAATGGAATGCCGCCTCCTCGGGGTTCTGGCCGCGCTGCTGTGCGAGCTGGTAGAAGTATTTGACGACGCTGGTGCCGTGATGCGCCGGGATCATCTCGCGGATCATCGGCGGCAGGTGGTAGCGGTCCGCGAGCGACAGTCCATCGCGGACATGTGCTGCGACGATCCCCGCGGACACCATCGGGTCGAGCTCGTCGTGTGGATTGGTGCCGGTCTGGTTCTCGATGAACCCGGTGGGATTCCGCATCTTGCCGATGTCGTGGTAGTACGCGCCCACGCGCGCGACGAGCGGATCGGCCCCGATGACCTCCGCTGCGCGCTCGGCGAGATTCGCGACGAGCAGCGAGTGGTGGTACGTGCCGGGCGTGCGGAGCAGGAGCTGTCGCAGGAGCGGATGGTTCGGATCGGAGAGCTCGCGCAGCTCGAACACCGTCGTGATGTGGAAGAGGTGGCCGAAGATCGCGGTGCCGGCGAAGGCGAGAAGGCCGGACCCTGCTCCGCTCACCAACGCGGCGACCGCGAGCTGCGCCGCGCCGACAGGATCGGTGGACTGTCCGACGAGCGAGAACGCGACGACGACACCCAGGTTGCCGATCGCAACGGAGCCCGCGCCCGCCGCGAACTCGCGGGCGGTCGTGGCGCGGCGCACGGCGGCCATCCCGAGGAGCGCCGGCACCAGGACGTACGCGACGAGCTCGACCTGCCCCGACAGGATCCCGACGTGGAGCGCGCCGGCAATCTGCGTCGCGAGGGCGGTGCGCCCGCCGACGAGCACGGTGATGATCATCGCGACGGCGGCGAACGGGATGAAGTACACGAGGAGCGTATGGCTCGGGATGAGCACGCGCGCCGCGACCGTGACCGCGAGCAGCGAGAGCGCGACGAGGATCATCTTGTTGGTGTCGTTCCACGCGTCCGTCGCGTAGCGCTCGATGAACAGCGCGAGGACCGCGGCGATGAGGACCGCCCATAGCGTGAGGCCGACCGCCCCCGGCCAGTCGATGCCCGTGTTGACCAGACCGAGCCATCGGAGCTTCTCGAGATCGAGGTCGCCCACGACGCTGCCCTCGCGCACGACGACCTCACCCGCGACGACCTGCACCTGGACCGGCTGCACGCCGCTTCGCGCCGCCTGCTGCGCGCTCGCCGTCTGGATCGCGTCGAGCGCGACGTCCGCATCGACGAACTGGCGCACCAGCGCAGCTCCGACGGTCTTCTGACGATCGGTCCATGCCGGCGGGAGCGAGGTCGCCGACGCGTCCCTTGCGCTTTCCAGCTGCTCGGGCCGGATCCCTGGCTGGAAGAGCGTGCGCAGCGCGTTATCCACTTCCTTCGACACCGCGTCCCATTCGGCGCCGGTCATGTCGACGATCAGCGGCGCGACCTGCGGGCTGATCGCGACCTCACTGAGGCGCGTCAATGCGGTGATGCGCTGCTCTCTCGTCTGCGCGGCGTCGGCCCGGATACGTCCGATGATCGCGACCGCTTGCGCGAGCCGATCGCGCGAGCTCGCGACGACGCCCGGACTGCGCGTGTACACCTTGGCCACCGCTGCTGCCGCCCGTTCGCGCTCCGCTTGAGTGAGCGCCTCGGAGACGAATGCGACCGAGCGCGGCGCCTTGACGGTGCGGTCGGCGAGCGTCCCGACGTCGTAGCCGACCGTCGCCGGCGGCGACAGGAGCAGCGCCACAGCGGTCAGCAGCCCGGTGACGATGACGAACACGTACATCCGCGCCGTCGTCGCGCCGAGCGTCCTGCGCAGCATGACGGGCAGCTGGTCGATCCGTCGTCCGGCCGGGAGTCGGATCACTTCTTCTCGTACCGATCGTACGCCCGGACGATCCGCGCCACGAGCTCGTGCCGGACGACGTCGCGTTCGTTGAAGTCCACGAACCCGATCCCCTCGACGTCTTTCAGGATCTCGCGGGCCACGACCAGTCCGGAGCGCTGGTCGCGATCGAGGTCGACCTGCGTGATGTCACCGTTCACGACGGCTTGCGAGGCGTACCCGAGGCGCGTGAGGAACATCTTCATCTGGGCGGGCGTCGCGTTCTGCGCCTCGTCGAGGATGATGAATGCTTCGTTGAGCGTGTTGTGCGTGACCAAGAAGTCGTTGGTGATGTAAAGGGAATCGGGGGCGGCCACCCGGATGCAGACGGTCTCGGCTTCGCCAGCTGGCTCAACACTGTCGATGAATCGCATTGGCCGGCCGCCGTCGTGCGCGTTGTACAGATCGCGCTTGCGTGCGAGCCTGAACGGCGCAACGCCGGCCGGCAGACGGATATCGACCACATACGCATCCGCGCGGTTGTAAATGTCGCGCCCGCGCGCCCGGCCTGGCTTGCGTCCTTCCGCGCGGCGCGTCCGCCAATACGCAACTCCTCCAAAGGAACGCACCAGGAAGACCATGTCCTCACGCAGCCGGGGCGACGTCGTTGCGTACTGGATGCGGCACGTTCGTCCTTGCTGTGTGACCGGTCCGCCATCCGTATCGAGCAGGCCTTGCATCACAGCGAGCCGCACCTCGGGCACGTTGCACAGGTACTCCGGGGGGACGAACTTGTCGTTCGACCGCCGGCCGGCGAGCTGGAGCTTGCGCAGCAGATCCATGACGGGATTCACGATCCGCCGTCCTCCCCGCCCGCCACCTCGTCGTCGCAGGACGTAGTCGATCTCGCCCTTGCGAGAAACCTCGGTGTCGGGGAGGCTCGACTCCAGGGCGGCCACGAGGCTCGGATCCGCGGTGGTGAATGACGGTGTCGTTGACGTGGTCACACATCCGTCGCCCAGGAGCAGACCGAGCGCGTACGGGTCCATGAGGATATGAGACCGCTCGAACTCGACGGGCTGTGACAAGAGCGGCAGCTCGTAACGATGCGCATGCGCCGCGCGCAGACGTCCCACCATGTCACGGGTCTGAACGATGCGCAGCGGCTTTCCACGACTCTTATCACTCGCGGTCGCCACCGCCCATAGGTGCTCCCCGCAGGCAAGAGTTGATGCCCCGTCCTGCGTCTGTACGCGATACAGCGGCTTGCGGCCCTGCGGATACACGCCGACCACCTCGGTCGGCCGTCCATCGGAGCCGATGACCAGATCCCCGACGGCAAGATCGCCGATAAGCCTGAAGCCCGTCGGTGTGAGCACCTTGCTGAACACATGCTGTGCCCGACCGCGCATGAAAGCCAGCGGTGCGACCTCGATCTCACCGCGCTCCATCGCGCGTGTGAAACGCTCCGGTGGCATGAGCTCGTAGAGCGCGTCGTACAGCGGACGGAGATACGGATCGATCTTCTCCGTGAGATCGCCCGGCAGGAATCCAAGACGCTCCCCGGCCTCGACCGCCGGTCGCGTGAGGATGAGCCGCGCGACTTTCCGATCGCGCAGCGCTGCGACACCGAGCGCGACAGCCAGATAGGACTTTCCCGTGCCGGCTGGGCCTGTCGCGAAGACGAGATCGTGATTGCGGATCGCCTCGACGTAACTCCGCTGGTTCGGCGACTGCGGCGTGATGCGCTTGCCGCGCACGGTCGTGCCAACGACCTCACGCAACAGCTCGGGCGTGCCGACCGGCGCGTCCTTCGCCTCGCCGATGAGCCGCTCGAGCGCGGGCTTGCGCAGACTCTCGTCGCGATCGGAGATGGTCCGCATCGCGCTTACGAGCTCGCCGACACGTGCGACACTTCCGGGATCGCCCATGATGCGCAGCTCCGCACCGCGCGACACGATCTTCACGCCGAACTCGCGCTCGATCCGGTCGATGTTCGCGTCGTTGTTGCCGGTGACGAACATCATCTCGACGGGGTCAGGGATCAGGATCGTGATCTGCGCGGGGGCACTCACGAAGCAGCTTTCTCCTTCAGCATCCCGCCGACCAGGCCCGCGATCTTCTTGCCGTCGGCGCGGTCCTTCGTCTCCGCGAGCACCTTGGGCATGACCTTTCCCATGTCCCGCGGGCCGGCGGCGCCTGTCTCGGCGACGACGCGCTCGACGATCGCGCGCAGCTCGGCATCCGACATCTGCGTCGGCAGGTAGCTCTGGATGATTCCGAGCTCCTGTTCTTCCTTTTCCGCCAGCAGCGGCCGGTCGCCCTTGCGGAACGCATCGATCGAGTCGCGCCGCATCTTCGCCTGCTTCTGAAGCACGTCGAGGACGGCGACGTCGTCTAGGTCGGACGGTCGGTGCTCCGCGATGTAGGCCTGCCGCGACGCCTCGTCCTTGCCCTCGGCGCTCAGGCGCTCGATCGCTGCCTGGAGTCGATCGACGCCCTCGCGCTGGATCGCGGCCAGCACGAAACGCAGCGTGTCACGGCGAGACGTGTCGCCCGACTTCATGGCGGCCCGAAGATCGCTCTCGAGCCTTTGTTTCAGAGGGGATGCGATGCCTGGGCTCTCCGAACTAGCGCTTGCGCCGCTTGGCTTCCTTGCGCTTGCGACGTGCGGCGGGGCGCTCGTAGAACTCGCGACGGCGGGCTTCCGCGAGTATCCCGGCTTGCTGGATCTTCTTGTTGAAACGGCGAAGGGCGGCCTCGAACGACTCGCCATCGCCAACGATCACTTCAGACAATGGTCCTTGGATCACCCGCCCTTCGGTCTTATGAGACTGGTCGCCAGAGACAGAATGCCGGCCCCCCAAAGAGGCCGACAGGGGTCATGATACCCGCCGGCGGGCCCCGAGGGCCACGGTACAGTTACGCGCTTTTAACCAGGCGGCCAGGCGAACTCGCGACCGCCGAGCACGTGGAGATGCAGGTGCGGCACCGTCTGGCCGGCCTGGTCGCCGTTGTTCACCACCAGGCGGAAGTTGTCGCCGACGCCGCCCTGCCGCGCGACGCGCCGGACAGCCTGAAGGAGCTTGGCGCCGAGGGCCTCGTCGTCGAGCTCCGAGAGCTTCTCGATGTGCTTCCGCGGCACGACCAGGACATGGAATGGCGCGCGCGGGAAGACGTCGTTGATCGCCATGACGTCGTCGTCCTCAAAGACGACGGTCGCGGGGATCTTCCCGGCC
>JALYLT010000120.1 GCA_030774095.1 Chloroflexota bacterium | reverse complement strand
CGCGCGACCGGTACAGACCGGTAGCAAGGCGGTGGCCGCGTCGAGCGATGAGCGCCGCGTGACGTTAACCGCGGCATGAGCCTCATCGCCGGCCTCGTCGCCGGACTGGTCATCGCCGGGCTCTACGTTCTCGCGGGGCACTTCCGCATCCAGACCGAGCAGTTCACCGTGGCCGGCAATCCCACCCTCGCACTGGCGACGGCATCCGTCCTGGTACCTTTGGCCATCCTCTGGGGATGGACGTGGGTCTCCGATCGGTGGTCGGGCCGGAGCGGGCCGCGACTCGCGTTCTTCACGCTCGGCCTCGTGCTCGCGACGGCGGCCGCGTTCCCGCTCGACTCTATCGTCAGCGCGTCCGCACCGGACCGCATCGTGTTCGACCCGAGGGTGTCGATCGTCGCCGTCGACGGGATCCTCTGGATCGTGCCGATCGTCGCGATCGCGGCGATCCTCTACTGGCTCTTCGGATCAGGGAAGCTGCCGGTGGCGCTGCCGACCCTCGCGCTTGGTTACCTCATCGGACTCCCGCTCGGCCTGCTCTTCCCACCGGCCGCGATGGGCGCCGTCGCCGGCACCGCCGCAGGGCACGCGTGGCGCGAGCCCGGCGCGCGTTCTCTGATCGTCGTGCTCGTCGTGTTCACCATGCTGGTCGCCGCGGTGGAACTGCCGCTCGCGGCCGCGACGGTGGACGGTCCACTGCTTCCCATGCTTCCGTAGCGGCGCCTCTCTCACGCGTTCGTCCCTAGCATCACCGCGGTGATCCCCCTCGCCATCTTTGCCGGATACCTCGCCGGCCTCGCAATCGCGATCCTCGCGGTGGCGGCCGAGAACTCGCGGATCGCGTTCGGCAGCTACGCGCTGTATGGGAACGGGGCGCTCATCGTGCCCGCGATCCTCGCGCCGTTCGCGTTGTATCCGGGATGGACGTGGCTGCTGGCGCACGAAGGCGATCGCCGTCTTGAAGCCGCGCTCTACGCGCTCGGGCTCCATTTCGGCGTCGGCATGTGGGCGGTCTTCGAGGTCATGCTCAGTCCGCAGTCGGTGAATGTGACGCTTCTCAGCGCGGCGCCGGGACTCCTCTTGTCCGGAGCGCTCTTCGTGCTCCCCGCAGCCCTGCTCGGTGCGGCGACGCTGTGGCTCGTCCGGTCCGGGCACGTCGCGATCACGCCGCTGACCGCACTGCTCGGGTTCGTCATCGCCGCGCTCACCGGGTTGCTCTTCGGCGTCGGCCTCGGCATCCTGAGCGGCGGCGCGGTCGCGCACGCCCTCGACAGACCAGCGCGCAGGATCGCGATCGGCATCGCCCTCCTCGTCCTGCTGATCGTCACCGCCAACGCGCCGATCATCGCGGCGCTCATGACAAGCAGCGGCCCGACGCGCTGAAGCGCGGCTAGGAGGTCGGCGGTTCCCCTTCGGGTCGTCGCGGCGCGGCTGCTGGCTGCGGCGCCGCGGGCGCCGGTGCCGATGACTGCGGAGCCGGCTGAGGCGCAGGCGCGGGCGAGCCCGGCGGAGTGCCCGGAGCTGCCGGCGCGTACGGCCGCAGCGGTCCGGCAGGACGGAATTCGCCCGCAGGACGGAAATCGCCCGCGGGGCGGAACTCGCCGGCCGGCCGCCAAGGACCGCGCTCGGGCTTGGGCGGTGGTGGGCCGCCCGCCATCGCGCGTGCCTGCGGTGACATGAGCCCGCGTACGTGCTCGGCGGTGTACGGAAGCAGCGCCATGAACCGCGCGCGCTTCAGCGCGGTCGTCAGCATCCGCTGGTGCTTCGCGCATGAGCCGCTCTTGCGACGCGGGTCGATCTTGCCGCGCTCACTGATGTAGCGGCGGATACGGCCGACGTCCTTGTAGTCGATCTTCTGCACCTTATCGACGCAGAAAGAGCACACCTTGCGACGCGGACGACGCGGACCGCCGGGTCCGCCCGAACCGCGGTCACCGCCACCGCCACCACCGCCACCGCCATAGGACGGCCGGCCGCCACCATAGGACGGACGCGGTCCGCGCGGCGCCATTGGGGCAGGTGGGCGCGGCGCGGCGCCCTCGGCGCTGGCCTCGGGATGCGGCTGCGGGTTCGGAGAGCTTTCGGTCGTCATCTGCACTCGCTCCTAGAAGGGGATCTCGTCGGGATCGAAACCAGGGGCCGACTTCTCACCGTCCGCGGCACGGTCGCCACCGACCGGCGCGGTCATCCCGCCCTCGCGGCCCGGCCGCGGGTCGAGCATCTGGAAGTCGTTCGCGCTGATGTCGAGGCTGAGGCGCTCTTTGCCCTCGCGATCGGTGTACGTGCGAGGCGTGAACCGACCTTCGACGAGCACGAGCCGACCCTTCGTGATCATCTGCTGCGCGCGCTCCGCGAGGTTCGACCAGCAGCTCACGCGGTACCAATCGGTCTGCTCGACGCGCTCCTCGGCACGACCGCTCACGCGGTTCACGGCGACGCTGAATTCGCAGACGGGCCGGCCGTTCGGCGTCATCTTGAGCTCCGGATCGCGGCCGACGTTCCCGACGATGATGATCTTGCTGAATGAAGCCATCTCTATTCGTCCCTTCTCACAACGATGTGGCGCAGGATCTCCTCCGTGAGGCGAATGGTGCGCTCGAACTCGCGCGCCTGGTCGGGCGGCAGCGAGAACTCGAGCACGCCGTAGTGTCCGTCACGGTGGTGCGCGAGCTCGTATGCGAGCCGGCGGCGTGCCGGAGGGGTCACCTTGTCGATCTTCCCGCCGAGGGTCGTGATCGTGTGCTGGAGCCGGTCGCTCACGGCCGTCAGCCGTTCCTCGTCGGCGGTGGGGGGAAGCAGATACATGAGCTCGTAGGGCCGCATTCGGTACGACGTCCTTTCCCTGGGCTTGCCGCGGGCCTTTGGCCCGGGGCGAAAAGGCGCCGTGGCACATATCCACGGCGGTAGCGAACATTGTATGGGATGAGGCGGACCGAGGCATCACGTAGGAGCGTTCGGCGCAGCCTTGCGAGGCCGGTGTGACGCTGCGCCCCGACGCGACCACCGAGTGCTTGGAGTGCGATCTCCCGATGTTCCCGGTCACCGAATCGACCGAGACGGTGACGCTCGAGTGCGCGAATCGCCATCGCCTGACCGTAGAGCTACCGTCCGACCGGGTGACGCGCGCGCTCATCGACAACTGGATCGCAAAGAAAGGCGCCCAGCTGCACGTTCAACACGAACGCTGGGAGAGCGAGGAGGACGAGGAATGAAGCCCCACGTCGTGAAGGCCGCCGAGCGCCACCTGCAGACGAGCCAGACAAGCGGCATGGTCCGCGAGGAGGCGCTGCACAACGACAGGATGTGGGCCGGCGTCGCGCACAACGCCCCGAAGGCATTCTCTGGATGGCATCACCACGGCGACTACGAGTCGACGATCTACGTCCTGACCGGCCACGTCCGCGTCGAATGCGGCCCCGGCGGCCGGACCGTTCTCGAAGGCGGCCCGGGCGACTTCATGTTCATCCCGGCGCGCGAGATCCACCGCGAGGGAAACCCGACCGATGCGACGAGCGACATCGTTCTGGTCCGCGCGGGTCAGGGCGAGGTCGTGGTCAACGTCGATGGGCCGGCCTGACGCCGGGCTACGAGCGCCCCTCCTGCGAGCGCGATCGCGGCGATGACGAGGGCGCCAAGCGCGAGTGGAGTGTTGTCCTTCGGCGCGATCGGCGGCGCTGCTGTGCCGGCGCCGAAGAGGGATGTTTCCTCCGAGGTCGGTGGGCCCACATGGCTTCCGCTGCACGCATCGGTCTGCCATGCACCGTTGCCAGCCGAGCGCAGGTAGAGCGTGTGCGCCTCATTGCGTGTGACCGCCTGGTAGTCGACGCTCGTCACCCCGCCACCCTTCGTCGGTCCGAGATAGACCTCGACCTCGCCAGGGAGCGTGCCCTTGAGGAAGCGCTCCGGGCGGAAGCGAATGACGCCGCCGGCGGGCGCGAAGGTCTGGCGCGTCTCGGTCACGGTGCCGTACACGACGACCTCGGCCAGCGCGGCGCGCTCGGCGACAGTCATCTGGACGCATGACGCGAGTGCCGGCGAAGACGTCCAGTTCATGCCGAACAGGACCGCGATGAACATCACGGCGCGCACGAGACGTCTCACTCCAGGTATGACGCCGGAGGTGGGGCCTCGGTTCCCTAAGTGGCCTGCCCGGCGAGCAACGTGCGCAACCGTTCGCCAAGCGTCTGCAGAACGGACACGGCGATGAGGGCATTCTGACGGATCACGTTGTGGAACTGCCCGCGTGAGAGCACGAGACACTTCATCGGCGACAACGCGGTCACGGTCGCCGTGCGCGGCCCGCCGTCGAGCAGGGCAATCTCGCCGAAGAAGTCGCCGGGACCGAGCTCTCGGAGATGGCGACCCTGACGGCGCACTTCGGCAGTACCGGAAATGATCACGAAGAACTCGCCGCCAGCCGCGCCCTCGCGGCACAGATCGCGCCCGGCGACGAAGTCCAGTTCGTCGACCTGCGTGGCGATGAAGGCGAGCTGCTTCTCATCGCATTCCGCGAAAAGAGGTACGGCCTTCAACATGTTGATGCGAGCATCAGCCATTGGGCCGGAGGCTACGTTGTCGCGTGAAGCGTCGCAAGGCCACGACGCCGTCCCGTGCCGGCGGCGGGACTCGAACCCGCACTGAGGGGTGTTTAGGACCCCATCCTCTGCCGTTGGGATACGCCGGCACGTCCACGATAGGCATACGCGCCGCACTTCCGCCAGACTGAGGGCACATTTCGCGGAGGTCGGCTGTGGTGTCCAATCCCACCCGTTTTGTGATCATCGGTAATGGTGCGGCCGGGACATACGCGGCTGAGCAGCTGCGCAAGGACGACGCCGCAGCCGAGATCGTGATGATCGATGACGAGAAGTACACGCTCTACAACCGCGTTTCGCTTCCGCGCTACCTGAAAGGCGTGCTCCTAGAGCAGCGCGTCCAAGTCCGCGATATGGAATGGCACGTCAAGAACCGCATCGACCTCCGTCTCGAGACACGGGTGACGCAGGTCAACTTCGAGGAGAAGACCGTCGCGATCGAGCCGGGATCGGAGCTGAAGTACGACAAGCTCCTCATCGCGACCGGCGGCCGGCCCAACCCACTGCGCGTCCCGGGTTCGGACGACGCACCGTACCTCTTCAACTTCCAGTACTTCGACGAGACCAAGGCGATGGTCGAGCGGATCCCGGAGTCAAAGATCGCTGTGGTCCTGGGTGGCTCATTCATCGGCTACGAGCTCACCGAGGCCTTCGCGTTCCGCAAGCTGGAGACGCACTGGCTCCAGCGCGGACCGTGGTTCCTGCGGCGCTCGCTCGACGAGCCAGGCGGAAAGGTCGTCTCGCTCCTCGCGGAAGACGCCGGCGTGCATCTCCATTACGAGGAGTCGATCGAGAAGCTCGAGCGAGCGAACGGCCAGCTGAAGGTCCACGGCTCGAAGGGCTTCATCGCCGCGGCCGACCTGGTCGGCGTGGGGCTCGGTCTCACCATGAACATCGACCTCTTCAAAGGCACGGCACTCGAGACGAAGATCGGCGTACTCACCAACGAGTTCCTCGAAACGAGCGTGCCCGACGTGTGGGCAGCCGGTGACGTCGCCGAGTTCTACGACGTCGTTTCGCAGCGCCATCACCGAATGGGCACCTGGGACAACTCGCTCAACCACGGGCGACACGTCGCGAAGAACATGCTCGGCGCGAAGCAGCCCTACGTGGAGGTGCCGACGTACGCGTCGGGGATGTTCAACTCGAACATCTCGGTCATGGGCGTGACCACCGAGGAGGAGCCCGACGCCGAATCGCTGTACGAGGTCGACTACGACGCGCGGAACTACAAGCGGCTCTTCTTCCTCGGGGACAAGCTCGTCGGCGCGATCCTCATCGGGAAGATGAAGGGACGCAAGAAGGTGCTCGAGCTGATCAGCTCTCGCACGCCGATCGAGGAACGGCAGCGGGTCTTCGAGCTGCTCGCGATGCCGGAGGTGCCGCCGAAACCGGCCGCGGCCGAATGACCCTGCAGCGCGTCTCGTTCGTCGTGCCGGGCGGCGAGCTCGAGGGAACGCTGCATCTACCTGACACGCGCGCGGTCGGCGGTGTCGCCGTGCTGCATGGGTTCGGTGGGCATCCCGATCAGCCGCACATCGTCGCGACGTGTGAAGCGCTCGAGGCCGCGGGCGTCGCCGCGCTCCGCTTCGCCTATCGCGACCACCAGCCACCGCGTATGACGCTCGCGAGCGGTCTCGCCGACGCGAGCGGCGCGGTCCGGCTGTTGAAGGCGCATCCCGACATCCCAGAGGCGATGGGTGTGGTCGGCTTCTCGTTCGGCGGTGCGGTCGCCGCGCTCGCGGCGGGGCGTGACTCGCGCATACGTGCCGCCGTGCTCGCCGCCGCGCCCGCGCGCTTCGGCGACGACGACAAGCTCAAGCCGATCGCCGAGGTCACGCGTACGCGCGCGCGTGTGCTGCTGATCTGGGGCAGCCGCGACACTCAGGTGCCGGTCGCGAATGCGGAGCGGTACGCGGCTGTGCTATCACAGGCGCGCGTGACGCACCGCACTGTGATCATCGAAGGAGGCGACCATGACTTCTCGCCCGCAGGTCCTCGCGGGATGATGGCGCAGCGAGTCGCCGAGTGGTGCCGGGAGAGCCTCACCACATGACCGCCGGCGTGCTCATGCTCCACCCATGGTGGGGTCTGAACGATGACGTGCGTGCGGCCGCGGAGCGGTTGCGCGGCGAGGGCTATGAGGT
>JALYLT010000119.1 GCA_030774095.1 Chloroflexota bacterium | reverse complement strand
CGCCGGCACCGTGCCCCCGTCGTGCGGGATGACGAGGTCACCGGCCGCCTGGAAGAACTGCGTGCCCCAGCCGCCGCCGGGCGGGTTGAATACGCTCGCCGAGCCGAGGCAATACCCACCCGTCGAAGTCTCACCGCCGCCGCCGAGCGGATCAGGTCTCACGACCCACACGCTGTCGTTGCCGCGCTTCTCGAGCATCGCGGTGACGCCCGTCGTTCCCTCGACGTCGATGTACACGCGACAGTTCCCCAGGTCGATTCCTTCGAAAATCACATCCCAGTGCACCTTTATCGGCCCGGCGCCCGCATACGTCGTCGCGTCTCGCTTCTTGAGGGCGACCGGGCCGATCGTGATGTTGCCGGTGTAGCTGACGGGCGAGCCTGTCGTGAGCTTCACACTGCCGCTCCCGCTGATCGCCAGGTCCGAGTCGGCCGTGCGGAACGTGATCACGAGTGTTCCGATGCCGCGCTTGGAAACGGTCTTCATCTGCACCGTCGCGTTCTTGTCTGGATCGTCCGGCGCGGTGTAGGTGAGCTGTCCCCCGGAGCCCTCGAGCTTGCTGGGCTCGAGCTTCTTGTCGCCGCTGGTGAGCGACGCCATCGTGGGCTGGCTCAGCGCGGAGCCACCGAAGCGGTGCTTCAGACGCACCGAGAACTTCGTCTCCGAGCCGGTGTCGACCTCTTCCTGATGCTGGGAGCTCTCCTGCGCGGAGACCTCGATCGGCGTCTCGGCGCTGTAGTCCGGCGCCGCGACCATCACGCAGCGCCCGTGGCGCCACAGATCCTGTGCCGCCTTGTACGCGGCCTCGAGAGCGTACGCATCGAGCGCGAAATCCCAGCCCGCCATCGTGTTCGCGTCTGCGGCGGTCGCATCACCCGTCGTCGTCACTGAGGCGGTGACCGAGCTGCTATCCAGACCGCCGAGGTAATCGCCAGAACCGCTGACGTTCCATGTCGCGGAGTGCGAGCCGCTGAATCCGCCGTTCCCGGCGGCCGATTCCCACTGCGTCTGGTCGCTGTTCTGCTGGCTCACGCTGCGGAGCGTCGCCTGCTCGTCGACGGTACCCCGGAACGTCCCCGTGCTCGTGGCGTTGCGCGTCGTCGTGGACGACGTCGTCCGTGCGACGAGCGCTGCGCGCACGTCGACCGAGGCGGGAACGTTCCCTGCCGCATCGGGGCACACGTCGATGCCGCCGGTGAGCGTCCGCTCGTCGGTGAGGTCGACGAGGGTCGCACCCGTGGCGTTCTCGGTGGTCGTGCTGTGGTAGCTCCAGCTCTGGGTCGCCTGTACGTGCGCGCCGCTGCCGGTGAACGTCTCGCTGATCTTCAGCGTCGTTGCGGTCGTGGTGGTCGAGCCCTGCTCGGTGCTCTTGTAGGGCGCCGGGTCGTTCTGTCGCGTGCCACTTTGCTTCGTGGCCGTGTCTAGCGATAGCGCGAGCGCGGCAGCGAAGGCGGGAATGCTGAAAGTGCCGACCGACCGCACGACGCTGGCGAGGCGGAAGCCGCCTGACGCCGACGACTTCCTGCTCGCCGTCGCGACCGCGACGCGGGTCTTCCTGATCTGATCGACGACCTCGTCGGCTCTCGCGCCGTACGTCTTCTGAAGGTCGAGGCGTGAGAGGAGGTCCTCGAACGGCTGATCTTTCACCTCCGCGCCAGGCGCGAGCACGGCGGCGGCCTGTTTCGCGATGTCAGAGCTCTGACCCTGAGGACCGCTGGAGAAGAGCCCACAAGCGCCCGTCACACAAGCGAACGTCATGAGCAGCGCGAACGTGGAGCGTGTCATGCCTCGACACCATCGTTCTGCGGCAACGCCTCGATCGCCTCGATGATCCGTTGGAACTCGAGGGCCGCGAGTCGTCCGGCCTTGTCGAGCGCCTCCGCCGATGGCGCCTCGAACATGTGCAGCACCGTCTCGTCGCCCGGAAGGAACGTCGTGCGAACGTACGTGACACCAGCGCCCAGGTGCGCGGTGAGGCGCGCTCGCTCGCGGGCCTCGCTCACGGCGGCTCCACTCGAATACGACTCGACGAGATATCGCGGCATTACGGGAAGCTCATCGCGTTGACGCGGAGCGTGATCGATTGACTGCCACCGATCGGTAGCGGATCCAGGTAGCTGATCGGCGTGAGATCCAGGTCGATCTGCGCCTCGAAGCCGCCTTCGCTGTCGAGCAGCTCGAGCGTCGCGGACCGGTGCGCGTTCTGTCCGGCCGCGACCTGACCGGTCCAGGTGTTCAGGTTGTTGCGCGTGTTGGTCGATTGCGAATTCGGGCTCACGCCGACGCGGATGTTGTGGAGTGACAGCGCACCGGGCGTGTAAGTCGCGGATCCGTTCCGCGCCACGGAGAAGCCCGCGCCGGTGAGCTGCCGGATCTGGCCCGTCGCGATGTTCGTGATGTGCAGATCGAACATCCCCGCGGAGATACCGGAGCCGGCCGAGAATGACGGAGCGCTGGTGACGGGGACCTGATCGAAGCTGTTACCCGCCACGACCAGCTCGACCGCCAGAGGCGCATACCGCGAGGCTTCCACGTCGAGGTTGAAGTTCATCTCGACGACGAACGCGTCTGCGATCGCGAATTGCCGCACGACCGTCCCCGTAGTCGAGGAGGTCCCGTAGACCGTGAGATCGCGCTGCACATTGATACCGTCGATGCTCGCATCGAGCCAGTCACGCAACGTTTCCGGCAGTCCCTGGACGTTGAAGTAGCAGTTCGTGCGGGGACCGCCGATCGTCGTCGGCTGGCAGCCGGCGAACGTGTTCAGCTTCAGGCGCGATGTGCCCGCGATGGAGACGCTGTAGGTGAGGCTGCCGATGCCCTGAAGGTTGGCGCCCTGGCCGTCATAGGGGTCAGGCGGAAGCTCGGGTTGCGCGCTCGCGGGACCAGGCGGACCGACCGGACCAATGTCACCTTGCGGTCCCTGCGTGCCGGTAGCGCCCGTGGCACCTGTCGCGCCGCTGGTGCCCGTTGCGCCGGTCGGACCCGTCGGGCCAATCGGACCGGTGGCGCCCGTTGCGCCCTGCGGCCCCGTCTGGTTCCAGGAGATCGCGATCTCGGATGGCCGGCAGGTCTGGCTCGCGAGGTCGATGACGCGCAGCACGCCGTCGACCTTCTGGTAGCAGCCGTCGATCGTCCCGTTGGCGCCGTTGGCGTAGGCGATGCCACCCGCCGCCAGGAGCAGGGCCGTGATGAACGCCCCTGCCGTCACCACGCGTTCGCGCCTCATGCCGAAATCCTCCCGACCTCTCCGGGTCTTCGGAAACGTTCGCGGAAGCGGTCGGCCCGCGAAACGTGGAAACCCCCGGAGTTTGGTCAGTCGCCGCGGGTGGCGAGCTTCCGCGCGAGCTCGGTGCGGGACCGCACCTCGAGCTTTCGGTAGATCAGGGTCAGAGCTGCCTCGACCGTCCGTTCGGTCACCACGAGCGCGGCAGCGACCTCCTTGTTCTTCTTACCCTGGGCCACGAGCGACGCGATCTGCCGCTCTGTCGGCGTGAGCTCGTCGCCCGACGAGCGACGGCCGCCGATCCGGCTAATCTCGAGTCGAGCCTTGGCGGCCCAGAGCTCCGCGCGGCATCGCTCGAAGATCGCGGCCGCGCGCTGCAGCGAGTCGCGCGCGTCGGTCCGGTGCCTCGCCCGTCGCTGCGCCGCTCCGAGCGCGAGCAGCGCGCGTCCCAGGTCCAACGGCAGATCGAGCGGCTCGAGCAGTCCGACGGCACCCTGGAGTGTGGCGACCGCGCCGTCGTGGTCCCCGCGCGCGGAGGCGAGGAGGCCGCGGCCGTATGCGCCGAGGGCGGCAAGCCATGGATTCCCAGGGTCACGGTCGAGCCACGCGATGAGCGGTCCGCACTCCTCGGCCAGGCCACCTTCACTGAAAGCTTCGATCGCATCGGCAACGACCGTCGGTAGCACGAGGCGCGTGTGCGCGACCGGAGGCAGCGTCTCGATGCTCGCGTCGAACACTCCCGCCACCGCGACGCGCAGATGAAGGGCGGCCGCGGGCACATCTCCGTTCGCGAGCGCCACGAAGCCTCGGATGCCACGGGCCTGGATCGAGCGCCCGATGAAGCCGCCGATGTCACTGCTGCGCAGCGCGGCCTCCGCGTCCCGATCGGCGCCGGCAAGGTCGCCGAGCCACGCCGCGGCGTATGCACGTGCGCAGAGCGCCGCGAGCTCGCCCAGCCGGTTCCCCTCGGCAACGGTGTAGCGCAGGAATTCTTCAGCGAGCTCGCGACCCCGCTCGGGATATCCCGCGCGTGTCTCGGCGTACGACAGGAGCGAGATCACGCGGTTGTGCGCGCGGAGGCCCGCCGCGAGCGATTCCTCGAGGAGCTCGCCCAGGCGCAGACGTCCGGTGTCGGATCCGCGCGCGAGTTGCGCCCAGGCGACCTGGAACCGAGCCTGCACGCTGCTGCGCGAGCCTTCCTCGACTTTCGCGGCGCGCTCGAGCGCATCGAGCGGGTGACCGACAACAGCGGCTCGCGACGCGAGGGCGGCCGCCAGCGCTCCGCGATCTCCGTGCCGCTCCGCGAGCTCGATCGCGCGATCCGCGTGCTCGAGCGATCGTTCGGTCACGGCCCGGAAGTTCGGGTTCACCAGCGCGAGCCGGATCTGCAGCTCGATCGCCGGGTCCGCCACATGCGTGAGCGCCTCCTCGAGGAGCGGTGGCCCGGCGTTCGCGTCGAGGTTTCCGCGGACTTGCGCGAGCAGGTGGAGGGCGCGAGCTCGCAGATCGCCGCTCGCCGCGTCGAGGACGCTCTCGAGCAGCCGGTCGGCGCCGGGGATGCGCGCCTCGATGTAGTACTCGGCGGCGTCGACCCGGCGACGGAGCTGCTGTGGCGCGTCTGTTTCCGGCGTGAGCTCGCGCGCGTGCTCCATCAACTCAGCCGCCGCGCCCGGAGCGCCACGCGCGCGCGCGCGCGCCGCGGCGCCATCGAGGCGCACCGCGATCGCTTCGTCCGGCCCGTCCGCGGCGAGGGCGAGATGGCGTGCCGCCTCCTCCTCGTCCGCCGCGCTCTCCGCGAGACGGCGATGCGCGGCGCGTCGTTCGTCCGGCGACGCCTCGGCGTACAGGACCGACGCGAGTAGCGGATGGGTGAATCGGACGGTCGCGCCATCGACAGTGATGAGGTCCGCGGCCATCGCCTCCTCGAGGCTTGGCGCGTCGAGCAACGCTCGCGTCGGCCGCGCGCTCGCGGCGACGCTTACGAGCGAGCGCCGGGTCGCCGGTGTCACGGCGGCGAGCCGGTCCGCGACCAGCTCACGGAGCGTTCCGGGCACCGGCAGCGGGTCGGTCGTCCGCGCGCCGCCGCCGGAAGCCCGAAGGACGCGAGCGATCTCGAGCGCGTAGAGCGGATGGCCGGCGGTGGCTTCGTGGAGTCGCGCGAGCGCCGGCCGGGTCAACGCGATGCCCACACGCTCGTGGATGAGCAGCTGCAGCGCTCCCGCACTGAGCGGACCCAGATGCACGCGCTCGCCGTCGATCGCGAGACCCGTGGTGTCATGCTCCGGCCGCTCGGTGACGACAATGACCGTGCGTGCGTGAAGGCGGCGTGCGAGGTACTGGAGTACCGAGCGGGACGGGCTGTCGAGCCACTGCGCGTCATCGACCGCCACGATCGCCGGACGCTCGCTGGTGAGCAGCCCCAGCGTCGTGAGCACGGCGACGGCGACCGCGTGCGGATCGGGTGGCGGTCCCTCCACGTCGCCTAAGAGCAGAGCGGCCTCGAGCGCGGCTCGCTGGGGCCGCGCGAGGCGGTCGATGATCGTCGAAAGGTGCGGCCGAAGCATGTCCCCCAGCGCGGCGAAGGAGAACGCGGTCTCGGCCTCGACCGGCCGCGCGCTCAGGACGAGGAAGCCTCGTTGCTGCGCGCGGCCGATCGCAGCCTTCAGGACGGACGTCTTGCCGATGCCGACTCCGCCCTCGATCACGCACGCCGCGCTCCTGCCCGCGGTGGCCTCGTGCAGCAGCCGATCGATGACGGCCAGCTCCGCGTCCCGACCGACAAGATCGCTCGCCACGGGAGTCATTCTGCGCGGGCCGCGCAGATGAATGGCATCGGGAGAGATGCGTCACAATAAGCAGCGCGTCGCCAGGCGCCGTGCACCGCGCGAGAGACGGGAGGCCTTCGGGCCGAAAGGGGACGACGATGCCAGAGAAGAAGCACGGCAAGCGGTACACGGAGCTCGCGAAGAAGATCGACCGCAGCCGCGAGTACCCGCCCGACCAGGGCGTGAAGCTGGTCAAGGAAACGAGTCAGGCGAAGTTCGACACGACCGTAGAGCTGCACATGCGCATGGGCGTCGACCCGAAGCACGCCGACCAGATGGTCCGCGGCGCCGCCGTGCTTCCGCACGGCACCGGCAAGACGGTGCGGGTGATCGCGTTCGCTCAGGGCGACAAGGCGCGCGAGGCGCAGGCCGCAGGCGCCGATGTCGTAGGCGCGGAGGATCTCGCGAAGCGGATCGAGGGCGGCTGGATGGACTTCGACGTCGCAGTCGCGACGCCGGACCTCATGGGCCAGGTCGGCAAGCTCGGTCGTGTCCTGGGTCCTCGTGGCCTCATGCCGAACCCCAAGTCGGGCACCGTGACGTTCGACGTCGCGAAAGCGGTGCGCGACGCCAAGGGTGGGCGCGTCGAGTTCCGCGTGGACAAGACGGCGGTGATCCACACCGTCGTCGGCAAGGCCTCGTTCAGCGAGCAGGCACTGGTCGAGAACCTCGCGACGGTGATCGAGGCGATCAACCGCGCCCGGCCGGCAGGCGTGAAGGGCCAGTACGTC
>JALYLT010000118.1 GCA_030774095.1 Chloroflexota bacterium | reverse complement strand
AGGCGTTCCTCGAGAAAGGCGCGCGCCGCAGCGACGTCGGAGCGCTGCCCGTAGAACTGGCGGTACGCATCGAAGAGCGGCGCCGCAGCGTCGAGGTCGGTGGTGGTGGCGCGCCTGATCGGCATCAGGACGACAGCGCCTGCTTGATGCGCTCCGCGAGTGCTGCCCCGACGCCACCGACAGCCGCGAGCTCTTCGACCGGCGCCTCCTGCATCGCTCGTACGGAGCCGAACTTCCGGAGCAGGGCGCGCTTGCGCGCCGGTCCGACGCCCGCGACGTCGTCAAGGATCGAGCGGATCGCGCGGCGCGCACGGACCTTCTGGTGATACGTGACGGCGAAGCGATGCGCCTCGTCGCGGACCCGTTGGACGAGGTAGAGCCCTTGGGCGTTGCGCGGCAGGACGATCGGATCGGGCCGGTTCGGTACGAACAGCTCCTCGCGCTCCTTCGCGAGCGCGGCGATCGGGATCTGCAGCCGGCCCGCGTCCGCTAGGGCCGTCAGCCCCGCGGACAGCTGCCCCTTGCCGCCGTCGAGGATCACCAGGTCGGGCAGCGGCCACGACGACTGCACCTCCGGCGACGCACTCCGCGCAAAGCGGCGCTTCAGTGTGTCGCGCATGTTCGTGAAATCGTCGTTGCGGTCGCTGATGCGCGCCCGGAAGCGGCGGTACTGCGACTTTGCCGGGCGTCCGTCCTCGAAGACGACCATCGAGCTCACGACGCTGGTGCCCTGCACGTGGCTGACGTCGTAGCACTCGATCCGTCTCGGCGGCCCCTCCAGGCCGAGCGCCTCCTGCAGCTCGCGTAGGGCTACCTCGGTCTTGCCGCGGTCGGCAAGCCATCGCACGCGCTCCTGCTCGAGCGCGTCCTTCGCGTTGCGCTCCGCGAGCTGCGCGAGGTGCCGTTTCTTCCCGCGCTGCGGCACGAGCAATCGCGCCGGCCCACCGCGGCGCTCGGTGAGGAATGCCTCTAGCGAAGCGGCTTCGGGCAGCGTGGCCGGCGTCACGATCTCCGGAGGCAGCGTCGTCGCCGCGCTGTAGTGCTGGCGAAGGAACGAGGCGATCACTTCGGGCGGGCCGGCACCCTCGGAGCCCTCCAGCGCGAAATGATCGCGCCCGACGATCGTTCCGTCGCGCACGCGGAAGAGCTGGACGACCGCGTCACCCTCCGCCAAGGCCGCGGCCACAACGTCGAAGTCGTCACCCTTGTACGCGTGCACCTCCTGCCGGTCGAGAGTCCGGTCGATCGCGGTCAGGCGATCGCGAAGGGCGGCCGCGCGTTCGAATTCGAGCGTTTCGGCCGCGGACTCCATCTCCTTGCGCGTCGCGCGCGCGAGTGTCTCGTACCGTCCTTCCAGGAAGAGGACGCTCTTGTCGATCGTCGCGCGGTACTCGTCCTTCGTCGTGTTGCCGACGCAGGGAGCGGTGCAGCGCTTCAGGTGGAAGAGCAGGCACGGTCGCCCGCCGGGCAGCGCGCTCGGCGGGACGGTCCGACCGCGGCCGTCGTCGCCCGCGAGGATCGTCAGCTTGCAGGTGCGGTACGGGAACAGCTTCTGGAGCAGGTCCAGGGATTGGTCGACGGACTTCGCGTTCGCGAACGGCCCGAAGTAGCGCGCGGTGCGGTCGCCGAGTGAACGCGTGCGCAGGATGCGCGGGAAATCCTCACCCAGCGTGATCTTCACGTAGGGATAGGACTTGTCGTCCTTGAGGCGGATGTTGTAGCGGGGCTTGTGCTGCTTGATGAGGTTCGCTTCGAGGAGGTACGCCTCCGAGATCGACCCGGTGACCGCGAACTCGACGCGTTCGGAGCGCTCGACCATCCTGATGTGGCGTACGTCGAGGCTCGGGCCGAAGTACGCCCGGACCCGGTCCCGCAGGACGTCGGCCTTGCCCACATAAAGGACGCGGCCGCGGCTGTCTTTGAACAGGTAGACACCCGGGGCGTCCGGGAAGGACGCGACCTGGGCCTCGAGGCTCTCGCGCCGCTCGTCCTTGTTCATGGCCGGCGGTCCAACGGCTATCCTTTCACGCGGCGGAGGGAACTTTGCGCGAAGCGAAAGACGGTGGCGCGACCCCGAAGCGCGTCCGGCGATCGGTCCAGTCGGTCGATCGGGCGCTCGACCTGCTCGAGGCGCTCGCGGCGGCCGAGGGCGAGGTCTCGATCACCGCGCTCGCGGCGCGCACCACCCTCCATGTTTCCACCGTCCATCGTCTCCTATCCACACTCCTACGTCGCGGCTATGTTCGCCAGAACCCGGATACGAGTCGCTACTACGCCGGCGCGAAGCTCGCGACCCTGGCGGAGGGTCGCTCGCGATTCAGCGAGCTCCGCCTTCGCGCGCGGCCGGTCCTTCGCGCGATCACCGAGGCGACGCGCGAGACCGCCAACCTTGTCGTGCTCGACGACATCGCCGCCGTCTACATCGAGACGATCCCGAGCCCCCAGGTCGTCCGGCTTTTCACGCAGGCCGGTAACCGCGTGCCCCTGCACGCCACCGGCGCGGGCAAGGCGATCCTCGCCGCGCTCCCGGCCGCGCGGCGCGACGGTGTGCTCGATCGGCTCGAGCTCCGCCCCTACACGCCGCACACGATCGTCGATCCGGCGGCGCTGCGACGCGCGCTCGAGGAGATCCGCGAACGCGGCTACGCGATCGATGACGAGGAGTACGACGACGGCGTTCGGTGCGTCGCGGTGCCGGTGGCGGCTGCCCCCAACGAGCTCATCGGCGCCCTTTCGATCTCGGCGCCGGCGAACCGGCTCACGCGCCAGCGCTGCACCGAGCTCGTCCCATTGCTCCGGCGCTCGGCGTCGGAGCTCGCCGCGGCCGTCCGCGAGAAGACCGAGCCGTCGGCGTGACGGTACGCGCGGGGCTGCGCGGCGCGCCGCTCATCTCGGCGCTGACGGATCTCCTGGGGAAGGACAAGGTCCTGGGCATGCGCGAGGACCTTCTCATTTACGAGTACGACGGCGCGGTCGACACCGCGACACCCGACGCGGTCGTTCTTCCGAACGACACGTCCGACGTCGCGAAGCTCTCGCGCTTCTGCCATCAGAACGACGTGCCCATCGTCCCTCGTGGCGCGGGCACGGGTCTGTCCGGCGGTGCGATTCCCGTGGAGGGTGGAGTCGTCGTGTCCTTCGCGCGGATGTCGCGGATCCTCGAGATCGACGCGCCCAACATGCGCGCGGTCGTGCAGCCCGGTCTCGTGAATCTGCACCTCTCCACCGCGGCGGCGCCGCACGGCCTCTACTTCGTTCCCGATCCGTCGAGCCAGAAGGCCTGCACGATCGGCGGCAACGTCGCGGAGAACTCCGGCGGTCCGCACACGCTCGCGTACGGCGTCACGACGAATCACGTGACGGGTATCGAGATCGTGCTCTCCGACGGGACCGTCGTTCGCCTCGGAGGCAAGGCCGTCGAGTACGAGGGCTACGACCTCATCGGCGCCTTCGTCGGCTCGGAGGGAACGCTCGGCATCGTCACGGAGATCACCGTGCGGCTCACGCCGCTGCCGGAGGACAAGCGCACGATCCTCGCCGCGTTCCCGACCATCGACGGCGCCTCGGAGACCGTCTCCGCGATCATCGGCGCCGGCATCGTGCCCAGCGCGATCGAGCTGATGGACCAGCTCGCGACCGAAGCCGTCGAAGCCGCGGTCGGCGCGGGCTACCCGCTGGATGCGGACGGCATCCTGCTGATGGAGGTCGACGGCCTTCGCGACGGCCTCGATGACGCTGCGACACGGATCGAGGAGATCTGCCGCGCCAACGGTGCGACGACGCTCCGGCGCGCCGCGACGACGCTCGAGCGCGACAGGCTGTGGGCCGGGCGCAAGGGCGCGTTCGCCGCGATGGGCCGTCTCGCACCCGCGTACTACGTGCAGGACGGCGTCATTCCTCGCACGCGACTGCCCGAGGTCCTTCGTACGGTCCGCGAGGTCGCGGAACGACACGGCGTGCGCATCGCGAATGTGTTTCACGCTGGCGACGGCAATCTTCATCCGCTCATCCTCTTCGCGAACGAGAGCGAGCTCGACGGCGTGAAGCAGGCGGGTCTCGAGATCCTCGAGGCGTGCGTCGCGGCGGGCGGTTCCATCACCGGAGAGCACGGCGTCGGCATGGAGAAGAACTGCTTCATGCCGCTGCAGTTCAGCGCCGACGATCTCGCGACGATGGGACGCGTGAAGACCGCGTTCGATCCCTACGGTCTGTCGAATCCGGGAAAGATCTTCCCCACTCCGGGTCGCTGCCGCGAGTTCCAGCTCGGCGCGAGGCGATGACGGTGGCCGCCATCGAGCGCATCCATCCCGCGGACGCGGATGCCTGCTCGCGCGCCGTGGCGGAGTCGGCCGCGGCATCACGCAGTGTCCGGATCCGTGGCTCCGGCACGAAGGACTACGTCGGCGAGATGCTCCCGACCGACGCGGTGCTCGACACGACCGCGCTCGCAGGCGTCGTCGCGCACGTTCCCGGTGACCTCACCGTCACCGTGGCCGCGGGCACCCGCTTCGCCGAGCTGCGCCTGGCCCTCGCGCGCGCGGGGCAGTTCCTTCCGCTCGATCCACCACACGCGGACGCGGCGACCATCGGCGGGATCATCGCGGCGAACAGCACCGGCTTCTGGCGCTCGCGGTACGGTGGCGTCCGCGATCTGCTCATCGGCACGACCGCGGTGCTCGGCGACGGCACCATCGCGCACTCCGGCGGCCGCGTCGTCAAGAATGCGGCCGGCTACGACCTGAACAAGCTGTTCGTCGGCTCTCTCGGCACTCTCGGCGTTCTTGTCGAGTGCACCTTCAAGGTCCTGCCGGTGCCGCCCGTCAGCGCGGGCGCGCACGCCCAGTTCGCACGCAGCACGGATGCGTTCGCGGCGGCCGACGCCGTCGTCCGCACGTCGGCCCGTCCAGCAGCCCTCGCGATCTCGGGCGGACCGGGCGGCGCGTGGGAGCTTCTCCTCCAGGCCGACGGCGATGCGGCTCCGGTCGAGCGCACGTTCGATCTCCTGTCACAGTCGGCGCGCGCACAGGGAACGAGCGCGCAGCGCCACGACGGTGTGCACGCGGTGCTCGCGACACTGAATGAGATCTCGGGTCGCGCCGACGGTATGGTCGTGCGTGCTGCGCTGCCGCTGGCCGCGCAGCCGGCGTTTGCGACCACCGCGGCTCGACTGGAAGGCTTTGCGCAGCTAGTGGCGGACGCAGCGAGCGGGATCGTGCGCGTCGTGGTGCGCGGTGACGACAGACTTACGCTCGAGGCCGCCGATGCGCTGTTCGCAGCGGCGCGCGTGTGCGGCGGGTCCGCGCGCGTCGAACGACGGCCCGACTCGCTGCGCGGGCGCCTGCGCGCGTGGGGCGACGCCGAGCCGGCGGGCCTCTTCCTCATGCGACGGCTCAAAGAGGCATTCGACCCGCGCGGCATCCTCGAACCCGGAAGGTCCGCGGCGGGATGATGGGCTACCCGAACGCCGACGCGCCGTCGCCCGAGCTGCTGCAGCGCTGCGTGCACTGCGGGTTCTGCCTGCCGACGTGTCCCACGTACGCGGTGCTGGGCGTCGAGATGGACTCGCCGCGTGGCCGTATTCGCCTGATGGAGACGGTCTGGCAGGGCCGCGTCGACGTCAAGAGCGATCCCTTCGAGCGCCACATGTATGGGTGTCTCGACTGTCGTGCCTGTGAGACCGCGTGTCCGTCGGGAGTGGAGTTTGGCAAGCTCATGGAAGGCGCGCGGTCGCAGATCGAGGCCGCGCGGCCGCGCTCGCTCGGTGAACGCCTGGTCCGCGTGATCGCGTTCCACTTCCTATTGCCGCGTCCCGCGGTCCTCGGCACTTTCGCGCACTTCTCGGTGCTTTCGAAGCGTCTCGGCGCCGCCGCCGTCCTACGCGCCATCGGCTCACGCGTTGCGCTCGCGCGGCGTCTTGCGGGTCTACTCGATCTCGTGCCCGATCGCGCGTCGTCGCGGGCGCTGCCAGCCAGCTATCCCGCGCGCGGAGCACACCGCGGCAGGGTCGCGCTCTTCACCGGCTGCGTGATGCGGGCGGCGTTCGCCGACACGAACGGTGCGACCGCGCGCGTGCTCGCGCGGAACGGATTCGAGGTGATCGTGCCCGAGACGCAGACGTGCTGCGGCGCCCTTCACGCGCACGCCGGCGAGCGCGTCGATGCACGCGTCCTCGCACGACGCAACATCGCGTCGCTCGAAGCACTCGAGGTGGACGCCTTCATCGTGAACGCCGCGGGCTGCGGCGCGGCCCTGAAGGAATACGGCTGGCTCCTCAAGGACGATCCGACATGGTCCGACCGCGCGACCCGGTTCGCGTCGCGCGTGAAGGACGCGAGCGAGTTCCTCGGAGACGCCGGCCTCAGCGCAACACCCGGTCCGCTCCGCGTGCGCGTCGCGTATGACGACCCGTGTCACCTCCTGCATGGGCAGAAGATCAAAGATCAGCCACGCGCGATGCTCGCGGCGATCCCAGAGCTGAAGGTGTTGCCCTTGACCGAGGCCGACTGGTGCTGCGGTAGCGCCGGCACGTACAACGTCACGCAGCCCGAGCTCTCCGCCAAACTTCTCGAGCGGAAGGTTAGCCATATCACGAGCAGCGGCGCGGAGCTCCTCGTGACCGCCAACCCGGGATGTCAGATGCAGATCGCCGCCGGCCTGCGTGCCGCACGCGCACCCATCACGGTCGTGCACCTGATGGACCTGCTTGATCGCGCGTATCGCGAGAGCGGCGATACTGGCGCGGGATGAGAGGCGAAGAGCTACTCGCGGGCGCGATCTTCATCGGGATCTATGTCCTCATCGTGACGGA
>JALYLT010000117.1 GCA_030774095.1 Chloroflexota bacterium | reverse complement strand
CAACGAGAAGAACGGTCTCCAGCAGGTCGTCGATGCCCATCTTGGTGCGCGCAGACACCGGCACGAGCGGCGTGTCGCCGCCGTATTCCTCGATCGTCACGCTGTGCTCCGCGAGCTGCGCCTTGACTTGGTCGGGATTCGCGTCGGCCTTGTCCATCTTGTTCAGCGCGACGACGATGGGCACGCCGGCCGCTTTCACGTGCGAGATCGCCTCGATCGTCTGCGGCTGCACCCCGTCGTCGGCCGCGACGACGAGGATCGCGACGTCGGTGAGCTGCGCGCCGCGCGCACGCATCGCGGTGAAAGCCTCGTGACCAGGCGTATCGAGGAACGTGACCTTACGGTCGTTGTACTCGATCTGGTACGCGCCGATGTGCTGCGTGATGCCGCCGGCCTCGCGCGCGGTCACGTTGGTCGTGCGGATCGCGTCGAGGAGGCTCGTCTTCCCGTGGTCGACGTGGCCGAGGATGGTGATGACGGGTGGGCGCGGCTTCAGCTTGCTCGCGTCGTCCTCGGTCCAGAGCTCCGGCTTGAGCGGCGCGATCTCGGCCTCGGTGTCCTCGACCGGGGGCGGCGCTTCTTCCTCGGGCTTGGTCTCGATGCCGAGCTCGGTCGCGACGAGGCTCGCCGTGTCGAAGTCGATCGTCGTGTTGATCGACGCCATCGTGCCCATGTTCACGAGCGCGCGCATCAGATCGACGATGCTGACCTCGAGGAGCGTCGCGAGCTCCCGCACCGAGACCTGCTTCGGCAGGACGACCGGCGGGCGCCCCTCGATGACCGCCACGGCCGGCGCGGCCTGCTCGACCGGCGCAACGGCCGGCTGCGGGCGCTGCGGCCTACGGCCCCGTGGACGGGGGCCGCGCTGCGGCGGGAACCGCCGAGGTCGTGCTTTGGGCATTTACGCGGTCTCCTTCTGTCGCACGAGCGCTGCTTGCTCTAGTTCTACCTTCAATCGCTCCGCCGTGACGGCATCGACCGGGATCTCGAGCGCCTTGGCGAGCGCTCCCTCCCGCAGTCCGCGGTCGAGGCAGGCCTGATCGGGGTCCAGATACGCGCCCCGTCCGGGGGCCTTCCCGCGAAGATCCACCGCCAGCTCGCCCGCGGGGGAGCGCACGATGCGCACCAGCTCCCGCTTCGCGCGGACGGTGTGGCAGGCGACGCACGTCCGCTGCGGAAGACGACCAGCGGGGGACTGTCGCTTTGCGCCCAGGGGCCCCTGCCCCCGAGGACCCCCCGCGACAGTGCTAGCGACGTTCCTTCTTTTTCTTGGCTCCGAGGAGCGCTCGATCTTCTTCATCCAGCTCGTCTTCGTCCGCCATGGCCGACTCTGCCTCAACCTCGGCGATGAGGTCGTGACTGGGCTCCGCGTCCTCCTCGACCGGCGCGGCGACCTCGGCCTCGACGGCCACCGGCTCCGGCTCGGGCTCCGGCTCGAGCTCGGCGCGCACCTCCGACTCGCTGCGGATGTCGATGCGCCAGCCGGTCAGCTTCGCGGCGAGACGCGCATTCTGACCTTCCTTCCCGATCGCGAGGGAGAGCTGCCGGTCGGGGACGACGACGTACGCGGTCTTGTCGTCGGTGACGATGTCCACCCGGACGACGTGCGCCGGCTCGAGCGCGTTGGCGACATACTGCTCGGGCTTTTCGTTCCACTCGATGATGTCGATCTTCTCGCCCCCGAGCTCGTTCACGATCGCCTGCACGCGCAGCCCGCGCTGCCCGATGCACGCGCCACGCGCGTCGATGCCGGGCTGACGTGCGCGGACGGCGATCTTCGTGCGCGATCCGGCCTCACGCGCGATCCCGACGATCTCCACCTGACCGTGATAGATCTCCGGCACCTCGAGCTCGAACAGGCGCTTCACGAGGTTCTTGTGCGAGCGGCTGACCATGATCTGGGGCCCGCGCAGAGTGCGCCGCACCTCGACGACCACGACCTTGCGGTGCTGGCCGATGAAGTAGCGCTCGTGCGGCGCTTGGTCAGCGCGCGGAAGGATCGCTTCGGCCTTGCCGAGCTCCATGATCGCGGAGCCGGCTTCGAAGCGGCTGATCTGGCCGTTGATGATGTCGCCCTCGCGGTCGGCGTACTCGGCGAAGACCTGCTCGCGCTCAGCCTCGCGCAGCGACTGCTGGATCACCTGCTTCGCGGTCTGCGCGCCGATCCGACCGAGCGCGGCGGCCGACTCTTCCAGCGGAACGATGTCGCCGAGCTGGACGTCGGGCTTGATGCGCTTGGCCGCATCCAGCAGGATCTGGAGCTTCGGATCCTCGACCTTGTCGACGACCGTCTTGAGCAGGAAGACCCGGAAAGCGCCGGTCGTGATGTCTACCTTGACGTCGATGTTCTCTTCGGCGCCGTAGGCGCGCTTGAGGGCACGGGCGATGATGTCGCCGACGACCTCTTTGGGGAGCCCCTTCTCGGCGGAGAGCTGTGCAAGACCGGTCACGAGTTCTCGGTTCATCGCCGGCGCTCCCCCTCTTCTTCAATTAGCCATCGGCCCCCGGCTTCGCGAGACATCAGCCGCGGCCGCCTTGGGCGACAAAAAAAGTGGGGTCGACCCACTTTCAGCGGCGCCCGCGGCTCCCGGGCATCGACCGGTCGCCGTTGAGGAAATTGTATCAAAGAGGAGCAATGTCGGGAGGCTTGGCCGCCGCCCGCTCTTTAGGTGAGGTTGTTCCCGATATTCGAGAACTGATTCACCAGTTGGTCTCGTAGAAAGATCATCGCAATGATGATCGCGATCGCGATGACGGCAATGATGAGTGCGTATTCGACCAAGCCTTGCCCTGATTCGTCTATCCAAAATCGACCCATTCCCACTCCTTACAGGCGGGTCGGCGGCCACAGGTAAGCCTGCCATGGCGATGGAGCGCCTGCTAGTGCGAAGCGGTATGGGCTTGGGTGACCGTCACCGCCCTGTCACCCCGACCCGCCCAGCGGATCGCAGGGCGGCCGTGACGCGCTCCTCCGTGGTCGCGGCGCCCGGCGGTGGAGCTCCCCGCAGGGCCGAGATTGCCTCGTTGACGGTGTAGCCGAGCACCTGCAGCGCCGCCGCCGCCTCGTCGTCGGTCAGCACGCCGGTGGGCTCGCGCGCGGGGCCGGTCCTGCCGATCTTCCCCTTGAGGTCGACGATGAGCCGCTCCGCCGTCTTCTTCCCCACTCCCGGCGCGCGCGCGAGCGCGGCGGAGTCGCCCGAGGCGATCGCGGCGGCTATCGCCGACGGACTCGAGACCGACAACAGCGCGAGGCCGGCCCGCGGGCCGACCCCGGAGACCGTGATGAGAAGCTCGAATAGGGTGAGCTCGTCGCGCGTCTCGAAGCCGAAGAGCTGCTGCGCGTCGTCGCGGACGACGTGATGCGTATGCAACGCGACAGCGTCGGCAGACGGCTGCCGCGGGACGAACACCTTGTAGCCGACGCCACGCACATCGACGACAACGTGATCCGCGCCGCGCGCGACCACTTCGCCACTGACATACGCGATCACGCGATTGCGCCCGAGGACGCGGGTCCTGCCGCGGCTCGGGGTTCCCGCTTGCTCGAAACGTGTCCCCGCCCTTGCTCGAGGTGGACGGCGGCCCTGCGGCGGGGCCCCTCGACTCTCGCTAGCGGGAACCCGACTCGCCGCGTCACCCGCGTCCTCGCTGCCATCTCGACTACTTCGCGCTCGCGACAGCGGCGGTGAACTTCACGCGCTGCGCGTGGGTCAGTGCGATGGCTATGGCGTCGGCCACGTTGTCCTGGGTTATAGGTTCCGTGAGCTCGAGCACGTGCACGAGCATGCGCTGCACAGCACGTTTGTCCGCGCCGCCGCTTCCCGTGACGGATTGCTTTACCTCTTGCGGCGTGTACTCCGCGATCGCGAGACCGGCGCGCGCTCCGCACACGAGCGCAACACCGCGGGCTTCGGCGACGGCCATCGCCGTCTTCACGTTCTTGTTGAAGTAGAGCCGCTCGAGAGCGAAGAACGCCGGCTTGTGTGTCGCGATGAGCTCATCAATCGCGTCGGCGATCGCGAGCAGCTTCTCCGCGGGGCTGCCATCACGCGGCGTCTCGACGAGCCCGTGCGCGAGAAGGCGCGGTGGGTCGGCGGTCAGATCCAGGAGCGCGTATCCCATTCCTGTCGTGCCCGGATCGATGCCGAGCACCGTGCTCCGGCTAGGCGTGCTGAAGGACCTCGTCCGGTACGTCGAAGTTGGCGTGGACCTTCTGGACGTCGTCCAGCTCTTCGAGCTCCTCGACGAGGCGCAAGACCTTGCGGGCCTGGTCGCCCTCAACGCGGACCGTGTTTGTCGGACGCATCGAGATCTCCGCGGACGCCACGGTGATGCCGGCCTTCTCGAGCGCCGACTTCACCTTCTCGAAGGAGCTCGGGGTTGTGTACGCGGTGACGAGGCTTCCGTCTGTCTCCACGTCCTCGGCGCCGGAGTCGATCGCGGTAAGCGATACGTCGTCAGGGGAGCGCTTGCCGGCGTCGATCTCGATGACACCCTTCTGTTCGAAGAGCCACTGCACCGAGCCTGACTCGCCGAGCTTGCCGCCGTTCTTCGTGAACGCGGCGCGGACCTCCGATGCTGTGCGGTTGCGATTGTCGGTCGCGGCTTCGACCATCACCGAGACGCCGCCGGGCGCGTAGCCCTCATACACGATGCTCTCGAGCGCGGCCCCACCGTCGGCACCGGTGGCGCGGTCGATGGCGCGCTGGATGTTCGCGTGAGGCATGTTCACTGCGCGAGCGCGGTCGAGGGCGAGCCTAAGTCTGAAGTTGGCCTCGGGATCGCCGCCACCTTCGCGCGCCGCGAGCATGATCTCGCGTGTCATCTTGGTGAAAACGACACCCCGTTTGACGTCCGCGGCGCCCTTCTGGCGCTTGATCTGACTCCACTTTGAATGTCCGGACATCGCGCGAATACTATCAACGCACACGCGCTGGGGAGACGACATTGGCCCTCATACAACCCGAGAAGATCCGCAATGTGGCGGTCGTGGGGCACGGCGGATCTGGGAAAACGACCCTCGTCGAGAGCTTGCTCCACGCCGTCGGCGCCACGAACCGCCTCGGCAAGGTCGATGATGCGACCAGCATCCTCGACACCGATCCTGAAGAGCAGAAGCGCCGCATCACCATCAACATCGCGCTCGCCTCATTCACTCATGACGGCACCAAGATCAACCTACTCGACACTCCCGGTTTCCTCGATTTCGCCGGTGACCAGCACGCCGCGCTGCGCGTCGCGGACGCCGCGCTCGTCGTGGTCGACGCCTCCGCGGGAGTCCAGGTGGGCACGCAACTCGTGTGGTCGGAGCTCGACGACCACAAGACGCCGCGCGTCGTCGTCGTCACCCGGCTCGACCGCGAGAACGCCGACTTCGAGCAGGTGCTGGCGCAGCTGCGCGAGGCGTACGGCACCCGCGTCGTTCCCCTGCACGTTCCTGTCGGAGAGCACCAGGGCATCTCCGCGACGATCGATCTGCTCCACGGGCAGCTCCTCAAGGGACCCAAGGAGCCCATCGCGGAGATCGACAAGGCGCAGGCCGACGAGATCGGTCAGTTCCGCCAGCAGCTCGTCGAAGCGATCGTCGAGACGAACGAAGATCTTCTGACCCGTTATCTCGACGGCAAGGAGATGTCGTACGAGGAGCTGCGCGACGCGCTGCACAGCGCGGTGCGTGAAGGCAAGGTCATCCCGGTAGTCGCGACATCATCGTCGAAGAACGTCGGGTACACCGCGCTCCTCAACACGATCCGCGAGATGCTCCCATCCCCGGCGGAAGACACTTCGGTCATCGGGAAGTCGCCCGCGGGCGAGGAAACGGCGCGCAAGACCGATCCCGGCGAGAAGTTCTCCGCGTTCGTGTTCAAGACGCTCGCGGACCCCTTCGTCGGCAAGCTGAGCTACGTCCGCGTCTACTCGGGCACCTTGCACCACAACTCGCAGGTGTTCGACGCCACGAAAGGCGAGACGGAGCGCGTGGGCCAGATCTTCTTCCTGCGCGGGAAGGAGCAGGAGATCACGGACGCGGTCGGCGCCGGCGACATCTGCGCCGTGCCGAAGCTCACCGCGACGTCCACCAACGCGACGCTGTCCGACAAGGATGCGCCGATCCTCTACGACCCCATCGCGTTCCCGCCACCTTCGTTCTCTGTCGCGATCGATCCGGCGAGCAAGGCCGACCTCGACAAGATGTCGACGGCACTTCACAAGCTCATCGACGAGGACCCCTCGCTACACGTGCGCCGCGACGACGCGACGCACGAGACCATCCTGTCGGCGGTCGGCGAGTCGGGCATCGACGTCGCGGTGCATCGGCTCAAGGAGAAGTTCGGCGTGCAGGTCGAGATGCGCACGCCGCGCGTGCCGTACCGGGAATCGATCCGGACGAAAGCGCAGGCGCAGGGCCGCTACAAGCGCCAGACCGGTGGCCACGGCCAGTTCGGCGACGCGTGGCTCGAGGTCGAGCCGCTGCAGCCGGGCTCCGGCGTGGTCTTCGAGACGCGCATCGTGGGCGGCTCGGTCCCGCGCAACTTCTGGCCGGCTGTTGAGAAGGGCATTCGCGAGCAGGCCGTGAAGGGCGTGATCGCGGGGTATCCCCTATCCGACTTCAAGGCGACGCTCTTCGACGGCTCGTTCCACCAGGTCGACTCGAGTGAGATGTCGTTCAAGATCGCCGGCTCGCTTGCGCTGCAGGCCTGCGTGAAAGATGCGCAGCCCTACCTTCTGGAGCCGATCATGGACGTCGAGGTCGTCGTTCCCGAGGAGCAGATGGGCGACGTGCTCGCGGATCTCAACAGCCGTCGCGGCCGCGTGCTCGGTATGGACGGCGCGGGCGCGGGGCACCAGAACATCAAGGCGCACGTACCGCTCGCTGAGATCTTCCGCTACTCGACGGATCTTCGCTCGATGACCGGCGGCCGGGGTACCTTCACGTCCACGCTGCTGGGTTACGAGCAGTGCCCGTCGCACATCGCGGAGAAAGTGATCG
>JALYLT010000116.1 GCA_030774095.1 Chloroflexota bacterium | reverse complement strand
TCCCAGCCCTCACCGACATCGTCGACAGATTTGCTCTCGTGTCCGGAGATGTCGACCCCGAGCTCGCGCATGACGGAGACGGCGAGCGGATCGACACCGCTTGCGCGGGTACCTGCGCTCTGGACCTCGAAGCGGTCACCGGCGAACGCGCGCAGGAACCCCTCGGCCATCTGAGAGCGGGCCGAATTGTGCGCGCAGAGGAAGAGGACGCGCTTCACGCGTCAAGCATGACGCGCGGCGCCGGAGGTCATCCGGCGCCGCGCAGTCGTTAAACGAGAACGGCGGTGCTCAGCGAGTCGATGAGCGAGCGCGGGGTGGTGCCGCCGCCGAAGATCTGCGGTCCGGCGTAGAAAATGAGAACGAGGACGATGAGGATCAGCAGGATGATGCCGATGATCATGCCGGCGCCGAAGCCGCTGTCCGACGACCCGCCGGGATTGACGTTGACCTGACCCATGTGGAACCTCCTCTACTACTAACTAGGTCGCTAAAGACGCTCGCAAGCGCCGTGCCGGGCCGCTCGCTCGCTTTTATGCTCGCCGCCCCATGCGCAAAGGACCGCTGCGCCACAAGTGGTTCGCTCTGTTCACCGCGGCAATCGGCCTCGGCTCGATCGCCGACGAGGTCGCCCGCCTGGCTTTGCCGCTTCTGGTCCTCGACCTCACACATTCGATCGCCGCGGCCGCCATCCTGCGCGTCGTCCAGTCGCTCCCTTACATACTCTTCGGCGCGCCCGCCGGGGCCCTCATCGACCGAGTAGACAAGCGCCGACTCCTCATCGCCTGCGACATCTCGGGGATCGCGCTGACCATCGCGATCCCGCTCTCCGCCATCGGCGGCGTTTTCTCGGTCGAGTTCCTCTATGTGATCGGTTTCCTGCTCGGCACGGTCGAGGTGCTCTGGGGCGTGACCACGGACTTCAGCGTCGTGCCTTCGCTGGTGGAAGAGCACGAGCTTACAGACGCCAATGCGATCTTCCTCGCGGCCGACCGCGGGGCGCGGATCATCGGACCGACGCTCGGCGGCTTCGCGATCGCGGCGATCGGGAACGTCAACGCGATGTGGATCGCCGCGCTGGCCTTCCTGCCGACCCTCGCCCTCTTCTACCGCATGCCCCCGATCCTGGAGATCTCCGCCGCCCAGATGGCACCGCTCACCGTGCGCAACGTCATTCACGAGATCGGCGACGGCTTCGCGTTCGTGTGGCGGCTGAAGATCCTGCGATGGCTGCTCGTCGCGATGTCCATCGCGAACCTCGGCGGCGTCGGGCTGCGGACGCTCATGCTCTACGTGCTGCGCGAGGAGCACCACCTCGACGAGGTGACGATAGGGCTGGCGTTGTCGGTCGGCGGCGCCTTCACGATCTTCGGCTCGCTGCTTGCACCGCGTCTCGCCCGCGATCGGCCGATGGGACACAGCATGATCGCCGTCATCCTCGCGTCAGGACTCGCCGCGCTCGCAGGCGCATTCACGAATGACTGGCGACTCATCACGCTCTGCTTCACCGGACGCGAGCTCGCGTGGCAGGCGTTCATCATCTACGCCTTCATCCCACGCCAGCGCGACGTCCCGGCGAACATGCGCGGTCGCGCGAACGGCGCGTTCCGGACCGTCGTGCTCATCTCGAACAGTGCGTCGCCCGCCGTCCTCTCCGCGATCGTCGTCGTGGCCTCGAGCGCCGTCGCGTTCGCCGTCGCAGGCGTGCTTGGGATCACAAGCGCCGCGGTCGCGGCGTTCACGCCACTGCGCGAATACGCGGTGCGTGAGCCAGATGCGAGCGACGTGGCGAGTGCGACCGCCGCCGATGAGACCGTGGCAGCATCCGGCGCGGAATGACGTCGGTGGCGGTCAACTCAGGCGGGCGGCGTCGCGCGATCGGCCTGATCCTCGTTGTCCTCATCCTCGTGGCCGGGGTCGTCAGCGCACGCGCCGCAGGCGTCACGATCCAGGAGGATCGGGTCGCGCTCGAGCCCGGCGAGATCCAGACCGTCCACGCTCAGACGTCCTGGGGTGTGCCACTCCGCGACGCGCTGAGCTGGTCGGTCCTCCCAAGCGGGTTGGGCACGATGGACGAGCGCGGAGGCTTTCACGCCGGCGAGCTGAGCGGCTCGGGGAACCTGACCGCGCGATTCGGAGCGGCGTCGACAGAGATCCCGGTGACGGTCAGCTGCCCGAAGGCAGCTCTCATCCAGGGGATCCGTTTCGACGTGTCATGCGGCCGCGTCGCCGACGTCTATGTCGACGTAAGTGCGTCCGGTGGCACGGAGCACGCTCGCGATGAGGTCGAACGTGAAGCGGACCGGGTGTCTCGCGAATTGCAGATCGTGGCCGACCGCCGGTTTCGCGTGTACTACGTCGGTTCCACACCCGCGTTCGGGACGACGGTCGCGTGGCTTGGCCGCGGCTTCTCAACAGGGCCGCAGGTACGCGAAAGCGACGCGGCGTATCTGGATCTCGAGGACGTCATCGCGATCGATCAGTCGCAGACGTCGATCACGCAGACGGCACAGGCTCTACGGCACGAGCTGGTCCACCGCTTTCTTCGTCAGCTTGTGGGATACACGAACGTCGCCAAGATCCCGACCTGGCTCAACGAGGGACTGGCGTTCTTGGAGGAGTCCGAGCCGGGTTGGCTGCGCACGGAGGCCCGCGTCGTCTCCGCGTCGAGCGCGCACCTCGGCAAGCTGCCGTCGCTCGCGATGCTGAGCGACCTTGGCGCATGGAATGACCGCACCGGTCTCGACCATCTCTACCAGTACTACGCCGCGGCCCAGGCCGCGCAGTTCCTGATCGACGACATCACGCTTCCCGGACTCCTCCGAGTTTTGAAGGTCGTGAGCACCGGGGCGAGCTTCCGCACGGCGTTGGCGCAGGCCGCTCCCGACTTCGACTACGACGCGTTCGGCAGTCGCCTCAGCGATCGAGTTGCCGCGCTGCTACCTGCGTACCCGGGCATCACGGTCGCACCCGGTTCGCCTGATGGCACCGGGATCACCGTGATCGCGTACGGACTCACGCCGAACGCTCCCGCGACGGTCGCTACCAAGGGTCCGTTGGAGCGTGTCGCGGCCGGCAGGGTCGACCCCTATGGCATCTACGTGAAATATCTCGGCGCGGAGTGGCCTGCGGGCGAGTATCGCGTGACCCTTGAGTCGGAGGGCCGACGGTTCGAGGTGACCGCGACGCGTTAGGTGCGCCTCTCGGTTAGCCACTGCGGTCTTGAGCCGCCAGATCTGAGTGGGCGCATCCCGAAGGCAGACGCGGAAGTACACCATCGAATCGTGATCAGACCCCTCCGCAGTGGCGGTCGCCAATGGGGCCGCACCAGAAAAGCACCCACAGCAGCGCGGCTAACAGGACTCCTGCGAGCACCAGGGCAGCCGCTTTCCACAACACGTTCACAGCGAGCCTCAAAGTGCGCATCCTCCCGAATCTGCTTCTCCGTAGACCAACCCGCCCTGCGCCACGCGAGTTTCACCTAGATTTACGGTATTCCTGCTCAGACCAGTTCCGGCAACCGCGGCGACTGGCTCACCCTCGGTGAGGCCAGCCGGATCCTCGGCGTGGATCCGGACACGCTGCGCCGCTGGGCCGATAACGGGAAGGTCGACGTCTTCACCACCCCGGGCGGACACCGCCGATTCCTTCGCTCCGCGATCGATGCGCTTCTCCCACGTCCGCGTGCCGTCAAACGTCCCTCGCTCACCGCGATGGGCGAGACGCCCGACAAGGTCGCCGCGGAGTTCCGAAAGCGTGTGCGTACCGACGTCAGCGATCAGGACTGGCACACGCGCTTCGATGAAAGCTCGCTGCGCTGGTTTCGCGAGCGCGGTGTCCGCATGAGCGATCTGCTCCTCGGTCATCTCGACACCGCGCGACGCGCAGGGCAGGAGCAGTACGTTTCCCAGGCCGAGTCGCTTGGTCGTGAGTACGGCGTCGAGGCGAAGCGAGCCGGGCTGTCACTGGGGGAAGCGACGCAGGCGTTCCTCTATTTCCGCGCGCGCTTCATGGCGGAGATCGCGCACGTCGCGCGGCGTCGCTCGCTCGAATCCGCACAGGCCGCCTCCCTGTTCGAGGAGGCCGACCGCGCTCTGGACCGCATCATCCTCGCGATGATCGCCGGGCATCAGGCGGCAGCGATCGCGCCGGCTGGGTAGCATCGCGCGCATGCCCGACATCGCTGCGCTGCGGAAGCGCGCGCAGAACGCGATCGATCAGCGGCGTGACGCGCTCTTCGAGCTCTCGCGCGCGATCCACGCGAACCCCGAGACGGCGTACGAGGAGCATCAGGCGTCCACCCGCCTTGCGGACTTCCTCGACAAGAACGGGTTCAAAGTGACGCGCGGTTACCGCGGCATCGAAACGTCCTATCGAGGCGATGCGTCCGGGAGGAACGGCGGCCCGCGTGTCGCGATCCTCGCCGAGTACGACGCGCTCGCCGATCTCGGTCACGGCTGCGGCCACAACCTCATCGCGATGATCGGCACCGCCGCGGCGATCGGGGTACGCGACGTGATCGGCGACATCGAGGGATCCCTCGCGGCGATCGGCGCACCGGCGGAGGAAGGCGGCGGCGGCAAGGTCGCGCTGCTGCGTGCAGGCGGCTTCGACGACGTGGATGCCGCAATGATGATCCACCCCACCACTGGACGAAGCCTCGCCGGACGTCACTCGCTCGCGTCGAATCGCGTTCTCGTCGAGTACTTCGGCAAGGCTGCGCACGCCGCGTCGCAGCCGGATCAGGGCGTCAATGCGCTCGACGGGCTGATCCAGCTCTTCAACGCCGTGAACGCGATGCGCCAGCAGCTGCGGCCCGACGCGCGCATCCACGGCATCATCACGAACGGCGGGAGCGCGGCGAACGTGATCCCGGACCACACGGTCGGTCGCTTCAGCGTGCGCGCGCTCGATCGTCGCTACCAGCAGGAGGTCCTGAAGCGTTTCATCGCCTGCGCGGATGGAGCAGCGACCGCGACGGGCACGACGGTAAAGGTCACGGTCCACGAGAACGCCGGCTACGAGAACATGGTGTTCTCGACACCGATGGCGGAGCGCTGGGCGCAGCACATGAAAGGTCTCGGGATGCAGGTGTTTGAGGCGCGTGACGACGAGCGCGTCGGCTCGACCGACATGGGCAACGTCATGCAGGTGCTCCCGGCGATCCACCCGTACATCGCGATCGCGACCGAGCCCGTTCCCGGCCACTCGATTGCGTTCCGGGACCTCGCGGTCACGCAGGGTGCGCTCGACAATGCGCTCATCGCGGCGAAGGCGCTCGCGCTCACCGCGCTCGACGTGCTCACCGATCCCACCGTGCTGCGGCGAGCTCGTGCCGAGTTCGAGGAGCGACGCAAGGCGGGCATCGTGAAGGGGCGCGCGTCCTAGGCCTCAGCAAGGAGGCCAGCACCCTCACCGTCGCCCAGATCTTCTGGGGGATCGGGTTCGGTCTCCTGGGCACGCTCTTTCCTCTGTTCCTTAAAGACCTGGGGGCGACGCCGACCGACATCGGCCTGGTGTTCGGCGTCGGCAACATCGTCGCCGCTGCGAGCTTCATCCCGATCGGCCTGGCGGCCGACCGTTTCGGACGCCGGCCGCTTCTCATCGGCGTGTGGCTCGCGTCGACGATCGGTGCAGCGGCATTTCTCCCGATCACCGATTGGCACGGCGCGTTCATCGGCTCGTCGCTGTACTGGATCGGGAGCGCCGCGCTGCCGCTGATGAGCGCGCATCTGGCGGCGCTCACGCCACGCGCGCGCCTCTCGGGCGAGCTGGGCTTCGTGTACGGCGCGTTCTTCTTCGGCACGATCATCGCGGCGCCGTTCGCGGGTGCCATCGGCGCGGCCGTCGGCCTTCGCGGCGGGATCGCGCTCGCGACGGTGGCGTTCATGCTCTCCTCAGCGCTCACGTTCCGCTTGTCGCACACGCCGCCGATCGCGCACGTGCCCGGTCCACCTCTGCCCCGGTCCTTCTGGACACTTCTGGCGATCACGCCGCTCGCAGCGATCATCACGACCGTCGTGAATCCGTTGTTCCCGGTCTACGTGCGTGACATCGCGGCCGTCCCGCTCGAGCGTGTCGGCGTGTACGTGGGCCTCGTCGCGCTCGGCGCGGCACTCTTCTCGGCGGCGAACGGTCGCATCGCGGACCGATTCGGACCGGTGCCCGCGGTGATCGGGGCGGGGGTGGTGCTCACGCTCGGCGCGGGCACGATCGCGCTCTCCGGTCGCTCAGAGGTCCCGCTCGCCCTAGGCTCATTTCTGCTCGGCGCGCAGACGGCGCCCAACCCGGTGCTCGCCGGAGCGCTCGAGCGCATCCTGCCACCGGCGCGCACCGCGCTGGGCTATTCCGGTTTCCAGCTGGTGTTCGCCCTCGGATTCGGCACTGGCGGACTGCTCTCCGGCGTCCTGTACGACGCCGACCCCCTGCTTCCTCTCCTCGTGCAGCTCTCGCTCGCGTTGCCGCTGACCGCGACGGTCGCGGTGATCGTGGCGCGCATCATGTCGACGCGCCGCGCAACCTAGAATCGGACGGGCGTGCTCGTCGCCAAGGCAGCCCCCACCACCAACCGACATCTCCTGTCCTGGGTGGACGAGATGGCGCGCATGTGCAAGCCCGACAATGTCTATTGGTGCGACGGCTCGGACGAGGAAGCGAAGCTCCTCACCGAGGAGGCGGTCGCGGACGGCGTCCTCATCCCGCTGAATCCTGAGAAGCGCCCACGCTCCTATTACTCGCGCTCGAATCCGAACGACGTGGCGCGGACCGAGGAGCTCACCTTCGTCTGCACGCCGACGAAGGCCGAGGCCGGCGCTACGAACAACTGGATGGACCCCGAGGAAGCGCGCCGCAAGCTCGCCGCGATCTTCGACGGCGCGATGAAGGGCCGCACCATGTACGTGATCCCCTACCTCATGGGGTCGCCGGATTCGCCGTTCGCGATGCTGGGTGTCGAGCTCACCGATTCGATCTACGTCGTGCTGAACATGCGGATCATGTCGAGGATCGGGAACGCCGCGCTCGA
>JALYLT010000115.1 GCA_030774095.1 Chloroflexota bacterium | reverse complement strand
GGACCGGCGCACGAACCAGTCGCGCTGGATCATGGTCTGGCCCGAGTCGAGCTCCGGCGAGGGCGCCGACGCGGTGAAGTACCGCTTCCAGTGGACCGCGCCGATCGTCCTCTCGCCGCACGACCCGGACGTCCTCTATCAGACCGGCAACCGCGTCTTCCGCTCGCGCGACGAAGGCGCGTCGTGGGAGGCGATCAGCCCCGACCTCACGCGCAACGACAAGTCCCGTCTCGGCGCGTCGGGCGGGCCGATCACGAAGGACAACACCGGCGCCGAGTACTACTGCACGATCTTCGCGTTCGCCGAATCGCCGGTGCAGCGCGGGGTGCTGTGGGCTGCGAGCGACGACGGTCTGGTGCACGTGTCGCGCGATGACGGCAAGACCTGGAAGAACGTGACGCCGAAGACCATCGGCGCGTGGGCGCTCATGTCGATCATCGAGGCGTCGCCACACGATCCCGCGGTCGCGTACCTCGCGGCGACACGGTACAAGCAGGACGACTTCCGGCCATATCTCTACAAGACGAAGGACTACGGCCGTTCGTGGACGAAGATCACCAGCGGCATCGCCGACGATGACTTCACGCGCGTCATCCGCGAGGATCCGGCGAAGCGCGGGCTCCTGTACGCGGGCACGGAGACGGGCGTCTATGTGTCGTTCGACGACGGCGCTCGCTGGCAGCGCCTCGGAGGCAACCTGCCGGTCGTGCCGATCCACGATCTCGTCATCAAGGACGACGACCTCGTGCTTGCCACGCACGGCCGCTCGTTCTGGGTGCTCGACGACCTCCAGCCACTGCGTCAGTACGGCGCACAGGTCGCGCGCTCGAGGGCGCACCTCTTCGCGCCAAAGGTCACCGTGCGCTACCGCACGGACATGGGATTCCCGCAGCCCCCCAAGATCGGGAAGAACTACCGCATGACCGGCGCGACGATGGTGACGTACCGCCAGCGCGAGAAACCCACCGGTGAAAAGGTCGCGATCAACATCGACGCGGGCACCAATCCCCCGACCGGCGTGCTGGTGCAGTACTGGCTGCGCGACAAGGCCAAGGCGGAGGCCAAGCTCGCGTTCCTCGACACGCGCGGCAAGGTGATCCGCGAGTACAAGAGCGACCCCAACGCGACCGAGGAGACGGCGAAGAAGGCCAACGAGCCGCAGAAGACGCCGCCCGAAGGCACCGCGCAGCCGCCGGCGACGAAGGATCAGAAAGTCCCGGTCGAGGCGGGCCTGAACCGCTTCCTGTGGAACATGCGTCTGCCCGACGCCACGAAGATCGAGGGCGAGGGCGGGACGTGGGACGCGTTCGAGGCGCAGCTCGCCGGGCCGCAGGTCGCTCCCGGCACGTACCGCGTGCGCCTCGCGGTCGCGGGCGAGACGCTCGAGGCGCCGTTCGTGGTCGAGAAGGATCCGCGCGTGTCGGCGACCCAGCGCGATCTGGAGGAGCAGGCGACGCTCGGCCTACGGATCAACGAGAAGTTGAGCGAGACGCACGAGACGATCAACGCGATCCGACGGCTCAAGTCGCAGCTCGACGCGTGGGAGGCCCGCGCGAAGGAACAGGGCGGGCAGGCGCGCGTGGCGAACGCTGCGTCGTCGCTGCGTCAGAAGGCGAGCGCGATCGAGGAGCAGCTCGTGCAGGTCAAGGCGAAGAGCCGCCAGGACACGCTCAACTACCCGGCGATGCTCAACGCGAAGCTGCTGTCGCTCGGCGCATATGTCGGCGGCGCCGACTTCGCTCCGACGCAGGGCATGCGGGACGTGTTCGAGGACCTCACGAAGCGTCTCGATGCGCAGATCGCGAAGTGGGACGCGCTCGTGAAGAGTGAGGTCGCGGCGTTCGACAAGCTCGTGCGCTCGTCAGGCGTGCCCGCCGTCGGGGCGGGGAAGGCGAAGCGATCGGCCCGACCGGCCGCGCAGGGTCGCAAGCTGGCCCGCGCAGCCGCCGCGACTCGAAACTAGCGCCGGATGCGTCTCTCTTTGATCGCGCTTGGCTTGCCTGCTGTTGCTTTCACACGATGCCCGAGCAGGCGGGTGAGCTCCTCCGGGACCATGGGTTGCGCATAGAGGAAGCCCTGCGCGTACGCGCAGCCGGCCTCACGGAGCACGCGCGCCTGCTCTTCGCGCTCGACGCCCTCGGCCACCACCGATAGCCCAAGTCCTTCGGCAAGCGTGATGAGTGTGCGGACGAGCACGCCGTCATTGCGGTCGTGGGGCAGGTTGCGAACGAAGCCGCGATCGATCTTGAGACCATCGAGCGGGAAGCGCCGCACGTAGTCGAGCGAGTTGGAGCCGGAGCCGAAGTCGTCGAGCGCGATACGGACGCCCAGGGCGCGCAGCTCATCGAGGCGCGCCGCCACGACCGGCGCATCCTGCAACAGAACCGTCTCGGTGACCTCGAGCCACAGGTCGCGCGCGGGTAGGCCGGACTCCTCGAGTGCCTCGCGCACGAAGACAGGCAGGTCTGGATTCAGCAGCTGACGGGGCGACACATTGACGCTGATCGAGAACGGACGCGCGACCTGCAGCTGCCAGGCGCGCGCGCGAACGCAGGCCTCGCGAAGGACCCAACGGCCGATCGGAATGATGAGGCCGCTGCGCTCCGCCGCGGGAATGAACTCGGACGGTTGGATCTCGCGCTGCGGATGCCGCCAGCGCAGCAGCGCCTCGGCGCCACCGCAGCTGCCCGTCGCAAGATCGACCACTGGCTGGAACACCAGGAACAGCTCCTCGTGCTCGAGCGCTCGTCCCAGCTCCTGCTCGAGCCCGGTCGGCGCGCCGATCTCGCGGGCCAGGTCGGGATCGAAGACGGTGTACCGGCCCTTCCCGTCCGATTTCGCCCCGTACATCGCGATGTCGGCTTGGCGGAGCAGCTCGTCCGACGACACCGCGCTGTTGCCGATGGCGATGCCGACGCTGGCGCGCGCGGTCAGCCGATGCCCGTCGATGTCGAACGGGTCCGCCAGGACTTCGAGTATCCGTTCGCCGACGGCGATCGGATCGGCGGACGTGCTCATGTCGCGCAGCAGTACGGCGAACTCGTCGCCTCCCAGTCGAGCCACGACATCACCGCCCCGGATCACCGAACTCAGCCGCTGCGCCACGCCGCGCACGAGCCCATCCCCCGTGGAGTGTCCGAACCGGTCGTTGACCAGCTTGAAGTCGTCGAGATCGATGAAGATGACCCCGATCTGCCGGCCGGAGACCGCGCCGGCCGACGCCGCCGTGAGCTCCCGGTGAAAGAGCGCGCGATTCGGCAGGTCGGTGAGGGAATCGTGCGTTGCCTGATGCTCGAGGCGGCCCTCGAGGACGCGTCGCTTCTGCTCCTCGATGCGGCCGCGTGCGAGCGCGCGGAAGAAGACGTACGCGGCGATGCTCGAAAAGAGGACCTGGGAGAGATCGGTGATGAGGGGACGGTGCGCGACGGTACTCGGCGCGTACGCCTGAAACACGGCGAGACCGGCGAGGAATAGCGCGGTGCGCAGGACGCTCCGCCGGCCCGAGTCGAACGAGGCACGGTATGCGGCGACCATCGAGACTACCTCGGTGCCGATGCCGAACGCGCCCGCGGTGACGAGTGCGATCTCGACGACATCAAGCAGCCACGGCGAGGCTCCATCGCGGTTGAGGTGGATCCAGTAGCAGATCACCGCGACGAGGGCGGCGAGCGGGACGAAGCTCCACTGCGTCGCGGCCAGCAGATCACCGACGTGCGTGAGGATGACAACGATGACGCCGATGAAGAAGAGGCGCCGCAGCTGGACCACCGGGTCCTCGCCGAGGTGCACCCTCCCCAGGATGCCCAACATGGTCGCTTTGGCTCTCACGACGTCAAGCATCGCAAGTGTGTCGGTGTGCTGGTATCGCCCGTTGGTCACCCAGCGCCCGCGCTGGCGTACCACTACGCCTGTGGGGTACCAAGAGCGAGGTCGCGGCCTTCGACAAGGTCGTTCGCTCGCGGGCTCGCGCCGCCGTCGCGAGCGGCACATAACCGCGCTTGGCTTGCTTGCTGTTGCATGCGGCTCCGTCGCGACGAGTTCGAACAGCCAAGTCGGCGGTCCCGACGTGATCCCCCGAAGAACTCGACAACGGTTCCAACAGTGGTGACGTCACCGCCCTTGACCGCGTTCCGGTGGCGCGCCGCTAGCTAAGCGGTCTTCGCGACCGGCGCACGTGACTCGCGAACGATCGCGCGCAGCTGCCGCAACCCGCGCGTGAAGTAGAACCGGAACATCAGGCTCGTGATGACGCGCTTTGGGCCGGCCGCGTTCGCGATGCGCAGGGCAAGGCGGAGAAGTGTGCGGTCGGCGCCGAGCGGCTCGAACGTGTACGTGGCGTATGCCTCGGGACCGTCGCCGTACATCCACATCGTGAGCTCGCGCGGCGGATCGTCGCGGACGACCTCGAAGATGGTCTTCCGGTTGGCGCCGTGCTCGCAGTGGTACGCCGCGTTCGCGAGCGTTCCGCGCGCGCCGCTCTTGAGCGTTATGTTCGGCGCGCCGGCGACGCGCTGCATCGTCGATGGCCGGACGAGCTCGGCGTAGACGTCCGCTGGCGGTGCGTCGAGCGTCGCGGTCAGCGTGAAGTCGGCGTCACGCGGCGTCACTCGCTGCGTGAGCTGCTGGTAAGCGCGCTCGCGGAGATCGTGGAGATCGCGGTACCCGGCCTCGACGTGCCCGAGGTCGTAGTCCTCGCTGATCGGGACGAAGCGCTCACGTGCGAGGGCCGGCAGCCGTTCGAGGACCGAGCTCGTCGCAAGGATGTACTCATGCGACGGCACGTGGTTCTTGAGGAGCCGGAACGCGATGTTCACGTCCGCGCCGACGAGATCGACCGTGCCGCGGACCGTCACGGTCGAGTACGTCCCGTGTTGCGCGACGAACTTCAGCGTGAGGTTCGGCACGCTGCGGCACGCGTTGCACGGGCAGGTGGTCGCTGCGACCATCGCGCGCACGCGCCGGTGGAACGAGAGGAAGGCGTCCTCTAGGCAGGGGATGACCTCGTCCTCCTGGCCGACGCAGATGAGCGCGTCACCCTGGATGCGCGAAAGGCGAAGATGCCGCTCGAGCTCGCGTGAGGTGACCTCGAGAAGCTCGGCGAGGATCTCGCGCGAGTGCTCGATCTCGGTGTCCGCGACGAACGACGTGTACCCGGAGATGTCGGCGATCGCGATGTAACCGGTGGTCTGAGGCACGGTCCGATACTAGGCGCGCGTCGCGAGCGCTCGCGCGACGCGGCCTGGGAGCTCACGGCCGAGCTGTTGTGACATCCACGCGCTCGTCGCGGCGAGGCGCTCGACATGGAGACCGGTCTCGATACCCAGGCCGTTGCACATCCACACTAGATCCTCGGTCGCGAGGTTGCCTGCGGCCATCTTCGCGAACGGCGAGCCGCCGATGCCGCCGACGCTCGCATCGAACGTCGTGATGCCCAGCTCGATCGCCGCGAGGGCGTTCGCGAGCGCCTGACCGTACGTGTCATGCAGGTGCAGCGCGATCTTCTCGTTCGCGATCTTCGCGTCCGCAAAAGCGCCCAGGAGCGTGCGCACCTCGCCCGGTGTGCCGACGCCGCTCGTGTCGCCGAGCGACAGCTCGTCGCAGCCCATCGCGAGCAGCTGCCTCGCGCTGTCGACGACCACCTCGGGTTTGGTCGGGCCGTCCCACGGATCGGCGATGACCATCGAGAGGTAGCCCCGCACGCGCAGGCGCGCATCCTTGGCGCGCTGCACGACCGCGCGATAGCCGTCGAGCACGTCGGCGCGCGATTGGTTCAGGTTCTTGCGCGAGTAGCTCTCCGACGCCGACGCGAACACGGCGATCTCGTCTGCGCCCGCCGCCAGGGCGCGATCGAGTCCTTTCTCGTTCGGGACGAGCACCGGATAGCGCACGCCGGGCCGGCGCTTCAGCGCACGGAGCAGCTCCTCCGCGTCGGCGAGCTGCGGTACGGCCTTGGGGTTCACGAAGGATGTCGCCTCGATGACCGTGTGGCCGGCGTCTGCCAGACGCGTGATGAGCTCGAGCTTGGTTTCGGTCGGAAGCGTGCGTGATTCCGCCTGCAGCCCGTCGCGCGGGCTGACTTCGACGATCTGGATCCGGCTCACCAGGGCCATGGCGCGCATTGTCGCTCGCGCGGATGCCCCTGCCGTAGAGTTCAGTGGCATGTTGAAGGAGGGGAACGCACGCCGGATCGAGGAGTTCGACGGACCCCCGGAGCTGGCCCGCTTCTTCAAGGCCGGACACCTCGAGACGATCCCCTCATCCCGCGCCGACCGGATCGCCGTACTCCGTCACCTTGCGCTGCGCTTCGAGCCGGGGCGCGAGTACCACGAATCCGAGGTCAATCGCATCCTGCAGGGCGTCCACGCCGACCACGCGATGCTGCGGCGCTATCTGGTGGACGAGAAGCTGCTGCGCCGCGCCTCAGGCCGCTACCGCAGGGCCTAGTGGAGTTCCAGGACGTCGTCCGCAAACGGAAGATGGTCCGGAGCTTCGAGGACCGCCCGATCCCTCGTGAGGTGGTCGACCGGATCCTCGCGAACGCGCAGCGAGCGCCGTCGGCGGGGTTCAGCCAGGGCTGGGCCTTCCTCGTCCTCGAAGGCCCGGAGCAGACCGCCCGCTACTGGGACGCCCTCTGGCCGGCGGAGCGTCGGGCTGAGTTCGGCTGGGAGGACATGTTCAAGGCGCCGCTGCTGGTGGTGTGTTTAAGCGATAAATGGGCATATTTACGGAGGTACGCGGAACCGGATAAGAACTGGACCGATATGGACGAGAAGCGCTGGCCGGTCCCGTACTGGGACATCGACACCGGCATGGCCGCGCTGCTCATCCTCCTGACCGCCGTGGACGCCGGGCTCGGCGCGGTCTTCTTCGGGATCTCCGATCAAGCCAAATTCCGGGAAACGTTCGGCGTGCCGGAGGAGCTCACGGCCATCGGCACGATCGCGATCGGATATGCCAAGCCGAGAGATCGCCCCTCGCCCTCGCTCCGACGTGGTCATCGACCCTCCGCTGAAGTCATCCACCGAGGACAGTGGTGAGGAGCTCTTTAGCGCTTCCGTC
>JALYLT010000114.1 GCA_030774095.1 Chloroflexota bacterium | reverse complement strand
CGTGGGCGCTCATCACGAAATAGCGTTCGACATCGGGTGCGAGCTCGAGATACGCGGCCCGGATGCGGTTCATGCCGATGACGCACTGCGCCTCGTGGTAATTCGACGCGCCGAGGCGGATCCACGTCGCCACGCCGATGAGCAGCACGACCGGCAGGATGACCAGAGCAAAGAGCGTGAAGGGGTCGCCGAACGCCGATGCCTGCGCCACCAGAGCCAGGGCGACGATCGCGCCCGTCAGTGTCGTGAGGAACATCCCGGCGCGGCTGAACGACTCGTTCCACGCGAGCGAGCGCGACGCGAGCAGGCTCCAGTGTTCCGTCGAGAGGATCTGGAGCCGCATCGCGGGTGATACCTGGTCGCTCGTCGTGGGCATTTTGTTGAGCTCCTCCGATCTGATCAACGGCCGTAGCCGACCGGCAAGAGAATGTCACCTTTGGTGGTCAGGTAGTAGACCTGCCAGCCGTAGTAGCCCCGATACGCATCCGGTTCCGCGCGCATGACCTCGGCGTACGCGGTCACGGCACGGACATAGCGCTCCGAGTTGTTGTAGCGGAAGAGGGCGTTCGCCATGTTCGCCGGCGCACCGTTCGCGCGCAGATAACGCGCGGCAGCGCGAATCGCATCGCGGTCTGAATTCACGTCGCCTTCGCCGTACGCGGCCCACGTGCCTGGCATGAACTGCATCGGGCCTTGCGCGCCCGCGACGGACGTGCCGCGGATCCGACCCATGCGCGTCTCGACGAGGTGGATCGACGCGAGGTACGACCACGGCACACCGAACTCGGCCTCCGCCTCGCGGTAGAAACGCGCCAGGTCGTCGAGAGGCGCGGGGTCGACGATGCGCCACGCGGTGGGCAGATCCGGCCCGGGCACGACCGTCGCACGCAGGTCCGACGTCGCATTGAGATTGGCGGTGACCGCGCCCCGGATCGCGATGGGGACGGCGGCGAGGAAGGGCTCGCGCCACTCCGGGCGTGCCGAGATGGTGCGATAGATGCGCTGCTGCAGATGACCCATCCACGCGAGCTCCGTGCCGGTGATGCCGCGGTCACGCACCGCGCGCTCGGCGGTCGCGATCTGCGCGGCGAGCGCGACGGGGTCCGTTGCGACAGCGGGTGGCTCCTCGCGCGGGGTAGGCGTCGGCTGCGGACTCGCTGTGAGCGTCGGCGCGGCGAGGGTCGTTGAGGCATCAGGCGTCGTGGTGGCTCGCGCGCTCGGCGACGCGGACGGCGCGCTGCTCGAAACAGCGCACGCGCTCAGTAGCAGCGCACCGGACGCGATAGCGAGGACCCGCATTTGGACATTCTCGCCTTTAGCCCCAGCTATGAGGCCGTATCCCCTCGAGAGCACCCGGCTGCGCGCTCCAAGAGGAGCTCGCGCTCGCGCGCGTTCTGCGTAAGCGATGCCGCGCGCTCGAACTCCGCGCGGGCTTCGTCGGAGCGGCCGAGTTTTGCGAGGAGGTCACCGCGCACGCTCGGCAGGAAGTGGTAAGTCTTCAGCGAGGGCTCCGACATCAGAGCGTCGACCAGCTCAAGACCGGCCGCCGGCCCGAAGGCCATCCCGACCGCGACGGCACGATTCAGCTCGACGACGGCTGACGGGGTGAGCTCGGCGAGCGCGTCGTACAGCGCGACGATCCGCGCCCAATCTGTGTCCGTTGCCGTGCGCGCTCGCGAATGACACGCCGCGATCGCGGCCTGCAACGCATACGGGCCGAGGGCGCCGCCGAGCTGCTTGGCACGCTCGAGCGCCGCGAGTCCGCGACGGATGAGCAGCGCATCCCACCGTCCGCGGTCCTGATCGAGCAGAAGAACGATCTCCCCAGACGGTCCGACCCGCGCGCGCGAGCGCGAAGCCTGGATCTCCATGAGCGCGATAAGGCCGTGGGCCTCGGGCTCCTTCGGCGCGAGACCGGCGAGGATGCGACCGAGTCGGAGCGCGTCCTCACAGAGCCCGGCGCGTATCAGATCTTCGCCGGCCGTCGCCGAGTACCCCTCGTTGAAGACGAGGTAGATGACCTGCAGGACGGACGACAGTCGCGCCTCGAGCTCGGGCCCGGACGGCACTTCGAACGGAACGCGGGCCTCGGTGAGCGTCCGCTTCGCGCGAACGACGCGCTGCGCGATCGTCGCTACGGGAACGAGGAACGCGCGCGCGATCTCTTCGGTCGTGAGGCTCGCGAGCAAGCGCAGCGTCAGAGCGACACGCGCCTCGGGAGCGAGGATGGGGTGGCAAGAAATGAACATCAGGCGGAGGAGGTCGTCACCCATGTTGTCGCCCTCCTGTTGAACTTCCAGCTCACGCCCGAGCTCCTGGTGTTTGTGTTCGAGCCGCTCGTTCCGGCGCAACCGATCGATCGCGCGATGTTTCGCGGTCGCCATGAGCCAGGCGCCCGGGTTGTCCGGAACGCCTGACTCACGCCATTGCTCCAGGGCCGCGACGAGGGCGTCCTGCGCGAGATCCTCGGCCAGACCGAGATCGCGCACGATCCGTGTCAAGCCCGCGATGAGCCGCGGAGACTCGATCCTCCACACCGCATCGATGGCTCGGTGTACATCGGAACCTGCCACGGAAGCGTTACTCCCCGAAGACTTCTTGGATCAGGCTGTCGCCGTCCCCGACGATCTTCCGGAAACGCTTCGCCCATTCGATCGCCTCTTCGCGCGACTTCACCTCGATCAGAGCGAACCCGCCGGTCAGCTCCTTCGTCTCGGTGAACGGCCCGTCGGTCACGGCCAGCTTGCCGCCCGAGTTGCGGACGCGCGTGGTCGATGGTCCGAGTCCGCCGGTCGCCAGTAGGATGCCGGCTCGCCTGGTCTCGTCGGTGAACTTTCCGACCTCTTCCATCATCTGCGGGGTCGGCGGAGCGCTTGGCTGCGTGTTGTCGCCCGTGGTGTAAAGCAGGAACCGCATTTCTTGTCTCCTTTTGGTCTCTCTACTTACACGTCGAACAAGGGAATAGCGAAATCGACAGCATGCTGACGGCTCGGCCTAGGACTCCGCTCTCACGTGGCGCGAGCTTCGACGCGGCTTGCGGGTTCCCCAGCGTTTCAGCGCGTTGATGGCCGGGCGGAGCTCGCGGCCCCGATCGGTGAGCGCGTACTCCACACGCGGCGGTACTTCGGCGTAGATGGTGCGTGACACGAGTCCGGCTGCTTCGAGCTCGCGCAGGCGCGCGGTCACCATTTTCGGATTCGCGCGAACGAGCGAACGTTCTATCTCGGTAAATCGTCGAGGACCATTGAGAAGATCGCGAACGATAAGCAGCGTCCACTTGTGTCCGACAATAGCGAGTGCGCTTGCGAGCTCATCCATACGATACTTACTTTATTGTTACTTGCTTGCTATTTGCAAGTATTGCGAGTACGGTGGACCGAGAAAGAAGGGCATCTATGACACTCACACAAGACAGACCGATCGTCGCTCAGAACGGCACGAATAACGGCGGCATCAACAACGCCGCAGCCAACACCGCGACGATCAAGCAATGGGTCTCAGCCATGGTCAAGGGCGAGTTCGATCACGCCCCATACGCCGAGGACGCCGAGACCTCCGACCCGAGCGGCAAATACAAGGGCAAGACGCAGATCCTCCAGTCATTCAAGGTCTGGAAGACGGCGTTCCCCGAGGGCACCGCAGAGGTGACCAACCAGATCGCACAGGGCGACCAGGTCGCCTCCGAGGTCGTCTACAAGGCGACCCACACCGGCCCGCTCGTCGCATCGACGGGAACGATCCCAGCGACGAACAAGCCGATCGTGCTCAAGACCATGCTGATCAGCTCGTTCCGCAACGGCCTGATCCAGCGCGAGCGCACCTACTTCGATCAGTCCGACCTCATGAAGCAGCTCGGCATCACCGCGTCGCCGAAGCCGTAATTCATCCTCGCGAGAGAACGAAAGGAGCACCCGAAAGGGTGCTCCTTCGTCGTTCAAGAGCGCGAGTCTCGAGCCCCGGCTTGGATTTTTCCTAAATGGGTCCGTTCGCCTTCGTGCCGGGCCCAGGGACGAATCGGTACCCGCTCCCGGGAACGGTCTCGATGTACCGCGGCTTGTGCCAGTCGTTCTGCAGCTTCGCACGAAGAGCGCGTACATGCCGGTCCACGACGTTGCTCTCGATCACGAAGTCCGTGCCCCAGAGCGCGTCGAGGATCTGCTCACGGGTGAGCACGCTACCGGCGTTCGCGGCAAGGAGATACAGCAGCGCCTGCTCGAGCGACGTGAGATGCAGCTCGTGGTCGCCGGCAAGGACCTTTCGGTTGAGTACGTCGATCTCCAGGTCGCCGATGCGCAGGCGTGGGACCAGCTCTCCGGCCTTGCCGTGGGTCCGGCGGATCACCGCGCGCGCGCGCGCGACGAGATCGTCGGGTACGAACGGAACACCGATGTAGTCATCGGCGCCGCGCTCGAAGGCATCGAGCTTCCCGCGAAGGTCACTGCGACGAGTCAGCGCGATGACGCCGATCGGCCCTCCGGCCCGCGCTTCGTCGATGAGCTGGATCCCGGCGCCCGCCTCGAGGTCGATGTCGAGAAGCAAAAGGTGCGGTTTCCAGCCGACGATGGCGGCCTTGGCGTCCTCGACCGTGGCTTCGGTACGTCGGACATAGCCTCCGTGCCGAAGGGTGAGGTCGATGGTGTTCGCGAGCGCCCGGTCTTCGATCACCAGGAGCACGCGAACGGCGCGCTCGGAGTCCTTCGCGATCGGTGCGGCCGGACGCTCTGGCCTTAACGCCATTCGGCTCTCCTCCTCATCCCGCTCATCCCGACGCGTTGCACTGGCGATGACGCTTCACCATATTGTCGCTGGGTTGGCAATGCCTAACTCGAATCTACGTTCAATTACGAGGCCCGAGCTCATCTCCGAGCCGTTATTCGGACCCGCGCGCTCGTAGCGCCGCGCTAGGACTGGCTCTCGTAAATGCGGACGCCGAGTGGGCGGCTGAGCGGCAGCGGCCAGTCGCGTGGAGCGAACATGGCTCCGGCTGGATCGTCGTGGTCACCGACGAGGACCATGAGACCGGCATACGTGCCCAGCGGTGAACCGATCCACAGGAGACCAAGAGGCTTGGCGTCTACAGGTGGGGAAACGCCGGGCGGGCTGGTGGCAAGGGCATCAGAGGCCGCGTTGTTGATCCCGGATTCCGTTACCGCGAGTCGGTAATACGACGGCGCACGTTCGGAGCTCTCGGTGATCCGCGGCCCGTACCGTCTCGGCGGCTGCCAGCTCGCCACGAGCGGACCTAGCGCGATGCGCTCTGCCGGATCACCTTCCGGATCCTCTCCGGGATGCATTGCGCGGACCGTTGCCACGTCGCGGTTGTCGTCGATGCTCGTGAGAAGAGGCACGCTGGGTCCGATCGCCCCCGAGAAAGCCGCGACGATACCGGCGGCGTCGCCCGCGGTATCGGCGCTGTGCAGCCGGAACTCCTGGATCAGGAGGGTATTGATGCGGCTGTCAGTGGACATGTCCTAAGAGTGACCGTCGGGACGACTCGAGTCATGACTCGACCGTCATGCCGCCGCGCTGGCCGCCGAGGACCGAAGGTGAAGTCGGCTTCAGCCGTGGACCAGTTCAGTGTCCGCGTCGGCAGCGGCCGTAGGGATGACGATTTCGTCATGACAGGGCGCGCTGGCTGGGCTCATCTTCACGTGAACCCTATTTAACACGCCACCCCAACCCCTCCCCACAGCCGCCGTCGGCTCGCGTCGCGGCCTCGCGCAGGTCGGGACGCGGGCCCGGCGGCAACAATCGCCGCCGCTCGGAGGTGTCGATTAACCGCCGCGGGGCCTCCGCGGAGGCCCCTGACGGCACGGTTCTTAGTCGAGGGCGGCGCAGGTCGCGCGGTTGGCGGCGTTGATCGTTGAGTTCTCGCCAGCGCGGTCGGCGAAGTAGTTCAGGCCAGCCGGGCCGAGCCCGCTCTCGTTGATGAGCTGGACGGAACCCGCGCGCCACTTGCCGAAACAACCGGGACCCGCCTCGGGCCCGGTCGTCGGTCCAGAGCTCGCGGACGCAATGCCTCCAAGCGCGAACGAAGTGACGGCGATCGTAAGCACGAAGATCCTCTTCATGGTGTTCCCCTTTTCCCCTTTTTCCCGGCGCCCACCGACGCCGATCGCTCTGCCCGGCGACACCGGGTCGCGGCCTGAGCCTAGTCCGAGCCCTGCACGCGAGCAAGGGCGCGATCCGTTCTCTTACAGCCCCGCGATAATCAGGTTATGAGAGCGCTAAATCAGCTCACCCCGGAAGAGACGCGGGTCATCGTGAACAAAGGGACCGAGCGCGCATTCACCGGCGAGTACGACGACTTCTTTGTCGAGGGCACGTACGTCTGCCGGAGGTGCGACGCGCCCCTCTACGTTTCGGACGCGAAGTTCCACTCCGGCTGCGGCTGGCCGTCGTTCGACCAGGAGATCGAAGGCGCCGTCCGGCGGATACCGGATCAGGATGGCGATCGCATCGAAATAGAGTGCGCTGCCTGCGGCGGACACCTCGGCCATGTCTTCGTGGGTGAGCGGTTTACCGCAAAGAACACCCGGCACTGCGTGAACTCGATCTCCCTGAAGTTCGTGCCGAAGACGTAGATCGCGCGCCGTCCGGCCGCCATGCACCTCGGAAACGCTAGAGGTTGAAAAAGCGGAGGGCGGCAAGGTTCGCGAGGACGGCGAGGACCTGCAGGGCCAAGATCAGCACTCCCTGTACTGGAGCCCTTGGCAGCCACGCGATCGCGAAGAACGCCACGACCGGCAACTGCACGGCCATCAGCAGCTGCCAGAGATGGGCAGCAGTTCCCTCATCAGTCTCACGCACACCGCCGGATGTTGCGACGTGACCGAAGATCAGCGCCAGTCCCGCGACTGACATCGCGAGCGGAAGCATGGCGCTCCATTGCTTCATCAATGTTGTGCGAGGGACTCTACGACGCCTTACCACGGGCACGCCGGTGCCGTCGTCCACGTTCGCGAGATCGACACCGCTCACCCGATGGGTGACACGATCGATCATTCTCCTCAAGGTCGCCGGACAGGCGGGCGGTACCGCCGCAAGGATGCCCTATTCGGGTGGGAGAACTGGCCTGTCAGGGGAGCCTCAACCGTGAGCGGCACCACT
>JALYLT010000113.1 GCA_030774095.1 Chloroflexota bacterium | reverse complement strand
GGCCGACGTCTTCCTCTACGACCGATCGACCGAAGCGGTCACGCTCGTCTCCGTCAACGATGCCGGCCAGCAGGCGAATGCGCCGAGCAGCAGCGCGTCGGTGTCGTCCGACGGCCGCCTCGTGCTCCTGCAATCGGCGGCGTCGAACCTCGTGACCTCGCCGTCGAGCACCGGCGCGCAGCTGTATGCGCGCGACATGCGCACCAACGAAGCGCCGGTCGTGACCCTGGGCTCCGATGCGAACCTCGACGAAGGCCAGAGACTGACGCGTCTCGCGAGCTTCAGCGACCAGGACGCTTCCACGGCGTGGTCCGCGACCGTCGACTACGGAGATGGTTCCGGCGGCGCGTCGCTCGCGCTCGGCGCGGACAAGACCTTCACGCTCGATCATCTCTTCAAGCCGGGCAGCTATGTGGTGACCGTCGTCGTGACCGATGACGCGAGCGCGTCCGGCAGCGGCTCGTTCCGCGTGACCGTGACCAACGTCGCGCCGACTGTTCATCTCGGCGGCGCGGTCGAGCTGACCTTTGACCCGACCCTTCGACAGGCCGGCACCTTCAGCGATCCGGGAGCGACCGAGACTTATTGGGCGACCGTCGACTACGGCGATGGCTCAGGCGGCCGCGCGCTCACGCTGATCGATAGGTCCTTCCTACTCGACCACGTGTACGGCACCGCCGGCACGTACACGGTCGCGGTCACCGTGACCGACAGCGAGGGGGCCAGCGGCTCGGCCACGCTCGCGGTCACCGTTCGCAAGTACACCTTCCAGTGGCATGAGCCCGTCGAGAGCTCGTTCACGGTCGGACGGCTGATGCCGGTCAGGTTCTCGGTCCTGCGCGCCGACGGCTCGCCGGCCCTCGACACGAGCGTCCGCGTCGACGTGCTCGACGCGTCCGGCGCGGTGGTCGTCGGCTACATCTACGGTGCCAGCCCGAGTGGATCGGTCGTCTGGAATGGAACGGACTATCACGTGAACGTCGATACGCGCGGCTTCGCCCCCGGCGACTACACCCTGCGCGTCAGCTTCTCGTCATCGACCCTGACCGGCTCGTTCTCCAAGGAGACGACGGTGACCTCCGATGCGTCCCAGACGAACTCGTCGAAGGGCGGCAAGCCGGAGAAGGCCGACAAGTCGGACAAAGACAAGTCGGACAAGAATTAGCCGCTAGGCGCTGAGGGCCGGAGTCCTCGTCTTCGAGAGCACGGCCCTCGCGATCTCGAGCGCCGCGTCAACATCCGCCCTCGTCACGTCGTTGTGCGTGACCGCCCGCAGGCGCGGGGAGTTGCCCAGGTAGCGCGAGAACCGCAGGCCCTGGTCCGCGCACGCCTTCTGGAACGCGCCCACGTCCATCGAGGCGGAATCGATCTCGAAGGACACGATGTTCGTGACCACCTTCGCCGCGTCGATCTTCACGCCCTCGATCTGCGCCAGGCCCTGGGCGAGCGCCTTCGCGTTGCGGTGGTCCTCGACGAGCCTGTCGCGCATCTCGTCCAGGGCGACGAGCGCGGCCGCCGCGATCACGCCGGCCTGTCGCATCGCGCCGCCGAGCAGCTTGCGCACGCGTCGCGCCTTCGCGATGGTCTCGGCGTCGCCGCAGACGATCGAGCCGACCGGCGCGGCGAGGCCCTTGGAGAAGCAGAACTGCACCGTGTCCACGCCCTGCGTGAGCGTCTTGGCGTCGACGCCAAGCGCCGCGGCGGCGTTGAAGATCCGGGCGCCATCGAGGTGCACGCGCAGCCCGCGCTCGTGCGCGAACTCACCGATCGCGTTCGTTTGCGCGGCGGTGATGACCGTGCCGCCGCAATTGTTGTGCGAGTTCTCGATGCAGATGAGCGCCGTGCGAGCGTGCATGCCCTGCGGCCGGACGGCGGTCTTGATGTCGTCGAGCGAGGGAAGGCCGTCGCGGTTCGGCACGAGGCGCGGCACGATGCCGCCGAGCACGAACGCCGCGTCCATCTCGTTCTGGTAGATGTGCGCGAGGTCGCCGAGGATCACCTCGTCGCCGCGCTGCGTCTGCGAGAGGACGCCGCAGAGATTGCCCATCATCCCGCTCGCGACGTAGAGGCCGGCCTCTTTGCCGACGGAGTCGGCCGCGCGCTTCTCGAGCTTGTTGACCGTGGGGTCCTCGCCGTACTGATCGTCTCCGACCTCGGCCTCGGCCATCGCGCGGCGCATCGCCGGCGTCGGCTTCGTGAACGTGTCGGAGCGGAACTCGAGGATCTTCATAGGGCGAGCGCCTCCTTGATGCGAACGACCGCCGCCACGAGGAGCGGCGCGACGAGGATCGCGGGCAGATAGTCCGCGACCTTCACGTCACGGATGCTCAACAGTTTCAGGCCGACGCCGATGATGAGCAAGCCGCCGACCGCGCTCATCTCGCGCAGCTGGAGATCGGAAAGAAGCCCAGAAAAGATCGACGCGCCGACGGCGAGGCCGCCCTGATACACGAGGACGACCGGGATCGTGAGCAGCACGCCCCAGCCGAGCGTCGCCGCGAGCGCGATCGAGGTGAATCCGTCGAGCACGCTCTTGATCGCGAGCAGGCCGGCATCGCCGGTGAGGCCGTTCTGGATCGATCCGAGGAACGTGAGTGGGCCGACGCAGAACACGATCGACGCGGTCACGAACGCCTCGGCCACTGTCCCGCCACCGCCGCGCGCCGCGAAGCGACGCTGCAGTGCTGCGCCGAGATCGTTAAGTCGACGATCGACGCCCCACAGCGATCCGATGACGCCGCCGAGCAGGATGCTGCCGAGCATGTAGAGCAGGTTCGACGTGTCGATCGCGAACTTCGTGCCCATGGCCAGGGTGAACAGCCCAACACCGCGCACGACGTTCTCGCGGAGGCGCTCGGGGAGCCGGTCGCCGAGGACCGTGCCGAGCATTCCGCCCACGAGCACGGTGAGGGCGTTGAGAAGCGTTCCCGAGAGCGCCGACAAGGCCGCCTAGTATGGGCGGCCCATGCGTCCCTCCGAGCAATTGCGCTTCTGGGCCCACGAGCTCGCGGCGATGGCAAAGATCGGGCTCGAGTTCGCGCCGAACGAGTACGACCGCGACCGGTATGAAAGGACGATGGCGATCGCCGAAGGCATCGCCGGCATGACCATCGACGCCAACTTCACGCCCGAACGGCCATACCTGGCCGACCTCCACATGCCGAGCCCGAAGGTCGGCTGCTCCGTCGCCGCGTTCGATGACGCGGGCCGTGTCGCGCTCATCAAACGCGCCGATAACGGACGCTGGGCGCTGCCCGGCGGGTACGCCGACGTCGGCACGCCGCCCTCGGCGAACGCGCTGCGCGAGCTCCACGAGGAAACGGGATTCGCTGCCCAGCTCGAGCGGCTCATCGGGGTATACGACAACAAGAGCTTCGCGAGCGTCTCGCCGTACCAGTTCTATATCTGCTGCTTCCGTGCGCGGATCACTGGCGGAGAGCCCACGCCGTCCGTCGAGACGACGGAGGTCGTGCTCACCGACCCCACGTCGCTCCCGGAGGACATGTCGTTGCTCCAGCGCACGATGCTCGCGGATTCGCTGCTGCGCGACGCGCCGGCGGTGTATCAGTGACGAAGATCGCGGTCTGGTCTGCGTTCGGCGGCATGGCCGCCGATCTTCCGAAGCAGCTGCCGGACGAGGACGTCGTCGCGCTGAAGGACGAGTCCGAGCTCGCCAGTGCCGCTGACGCGGAGTGCGCGATCGGGACGAACAACGGCGCGCGTGTTCAAAAGCTGCTCAACGCGGCGCCGAAGCTGCGTTGGTACCACTCCGTTGGCGCCGGCGTCGAGGACCTCGTCGGCGTTCCGGAGTTCCGTGCGCGTGGCATCACGCTGACGAACAACAGCGGCTCGTACGACATCCAGATCGCCGAGCACGCCATCGCGTTCATCCTCGCCGGCGCGAAGCGGCTGCACGTCTATCGCGATCAGCAAGCGCGACACGAATGGAAGGACCACCGGCAGGATGAGATCCGCGGAGCGACGCTGGTCGTGTATGGCCTGGGCAGCATCGGGGCGGAGATCGGCCGCCTCGGTTCAGCTCTGGGTATGCATGTCGTCGGTGTGCGCCGCCGCGTCGAGCCCGTTCCAGGCATCGAGCGCATCGTCCCGCCCGAGCGCCTGGCCGATGTCGCCGCTGACGCCGACTACCTCGCGGTCGCAGCACCGCTGACGCCCGCGACACGCGGCGCGGTCTCGCGCGACGTCATCGGCCGGATGAAGAAGACGGCGTGGATCGTGAACATCGCGCGTGGCGCGATCGTGGACGAGGATGCCCTCGTCGGCGCGCTGCGCGAGGGACGGCTCGGGGGCGCGGGACTCGATGCGTTCAGCACCGAGCCGCTGCCGGCGGACCATCCGTTCTGGACGCTGGAGAACGTGATCATCAGCCCGCATTCGTCCAACTCGTCTCCACACGTGCGCGAGCGCACCATGGCGCTCTTCGTCGAGAACCTGCGGCGCTTCAAATCGGGCGTGGACCTCCTGAACCGAGTCGACCTCGAGGCCGGGTACTAGTGCGCACCGCACGTGTGAAGCTCGCGGCGCGCACCGCCGGCTTCACCGAATCCGTGATCCGCGAGATGACACGGCTCAACGCGATCCACGGCGGCATCAATCTCGCGCAGGGCTTCCCGAACTTCGCCGCGCCGCGGTCGATCAAGGACGCGGCGAAGCGCGCGATCGACGCGGACATCAACCAGTACGCGATCACCTGGGGCGCGAAGTCGCTGCGCGACGCGTTGTCGCGCACGTACGCCGAGCTGTACGGCATGACCGTGGATCCCGAGACGATGCTCACCGTCACCTGCGGCGCGACGGAGGCGATGATCTCGACGCTTCTCGCGCTCGTCGATCCCGGCGACGAGGTCATCGTGCTCGAGCCGTTCTACGAGAACTACGGGCCGGACGCCGACATCGCCGGCGCGCGCCCGGTGTACGTCCCGCTGCGCCCGCCGGAGAACGTCTTCGACCGCGACGAGCTGCGCAAGGCGTTCGGCCCGCGCACCAAGGCGATCATCGTGAACACGCCGAACAACCCGACCGGCCGGGTGTTCACGCGCGACGAGCTCACGTTCATCGCATCGCTGTGCATCGAGCACGACGTCGTCGCCGTGACCGACGAGATCTACGAGCACATCCGCTACGAGGGTGAGCACATCCCGATGGCGACCCTGCCCGACATGGCCGAGCGCACGGTGACGATCTCGGGCGCCAGCAAGACGTTCTCCGTCACGGGCTGGCGCGTCGGCTGGATCGTCGCGCCGCCCGAGCTCAGCGCGGGGATCCGCAAGGTGCACGACTTCGTCACCGTCGGTGCGCCCGCGCCGCTGCAGGAGGCGGTCGCGGCGGGCCTCGGGCTCGGGCGCGCGTACTACGACTCGCTCAGCGCCGAATACCGCAAGCGGCGCGATCTCCTCGTGCCCGCGCTCGAATCTGCCGGGTTCGCGCCACGCCAGCCGGAAGGTGCGTATTACGTCCTTTGCGACATCGCGCCGTTCGGCTTCGACGATGACACCGCGTTCGCGCGCTGGCTCGTGTCCGAGGTCGGCGTCGCCGGCGTGCCCGGCTCCTCCTTCTATTCGGAGCCGGCGCTGGGGAAGCACCTCATCCGCTTCACGTTCTGCAAGACGCATGACGTGCTCGCGGCCGCCGCGGAGCGACTCATGCGAACGCGGGAGCTCGCCGCGAAGCGGCGCTAGCGATGACCGCAACCCCCGGCAGTCTCCTGCGGCGCGCTTACCTCGAACTCATTGGGTACGCGGGTGCGCTGCGACGCTTCCGCGCTGAAACAGCCAAGGCGTTCGCGTATCTGGTCGGAGACTTTGGCTTCCACCCCCTGGTGTTCGAGGAGACGGGCTACGGCGCCCTGTGTAGATTCGAGAACTCCACAACCGTTGTCGAAATCCACGTCGACTGGTCCGAAGAGCTGATCCTTCCCTATGTGAGACCCGGAGATCTGAGCGAAGCTCGGGGCTCGATTGGACCACCAGGCGTTCTCCTCGACGCGATCATGGTCCATCGAGGAGAACGTCCCGAGAAGCAAGTCGGAGTGCTCAGGACCGAGAGGATGCAAAGAACGCTGCGTGAATATGCCCAAGCACTCCGCGTTGACGCACCCGAGGCGCTTCGCGGCGACTTCCGGGACCTCATTTCGATTCGGGCAGCGCGGCCCGAGGCGAACCAGCGTTTGTTGAGGCCGCCCTGAAGCACTAGCGTCAGCGAAAGCGCACGCGCGTGACGAGCGGGCGGTGGTCAGAGGTAGTCACCTGAAGGATCTGCGCGCTCAGCACCTCGACATCCTTCGTAACGAAGATGTAGTCGAGCTGCTCCTCGCCCGGCGGATCGAACGGGCTCCCTGACGACGCGAAGGTCATGGCCGACCCCAGGCCCTGCCCGGTCAGCGCATCGATGAAGCCGGCCGCGACCATCGTCGTCACGGCGGGTTTCTGCCGATCGTCGTTGTAGTCGCCGGCGTGGATCGCTCGCGGACGGCCGTGGGCGTCCCAGAACGCGACGATGGCAGCGGCTTGATCGCCTCGTTCCCGTATCTCCTCGCCGCGGTCGTAGGGAGTCAGGTGTGTCGCGGTCACGAGGACATCGCCCTGCGGAGCGGCGATGCGCGCCCACACGAATCCTCTTGGGATGCCGCTCGCCGCGATCGGGAAGTGCACCGTGCCCGACTCGGTGATCGGGTACCGGCTGAAGATCGCGTTCCCGAAATGGACGCCGTTCATCGGCCCAAAGACGCTCTGGTATGCGCCGAACCGCCATCGCAGCCAGGAGTAGCTGTCGACGCCGCCGGCCAGATCCCAGACGCGATTCACTTCCTGCAGCGTCACGACATCGGGATCGTTCGCGGCGATCACATCCGCGACGCGCGGCAACGCGGGCAGGCCGTGGAGGTCGAAGCCCTGGTGGATGTTGTAGTCGAATACAACGAGCTCACCCGACGCCGGCGCCACCGCGCGCTGCGCCGTGGCGGCGGGCACGAAGCTAAGAAGCACGCCCGCCAGTCCGATGAGGCCGACCGCGGCCCACGCACGCGACGTCGGGGAGACGCTCGCGCGTGACGCGCGCAGCGCCGGCAGCGCGACCGCGACGACCGCAACTGGCCACACGTAGGTCGCGGTCCGGTTGGCATAG
>JALYLT010000112.1 GCA_030774095.1 Chloroflexota bacterium | reverse complement strand
GTCCTGGTGTTCGGCGGGCTCCTCGTGGCTTTCGTGCGGTGGCGGCGCTCGCTTGTGAGCGCCCCGCTGGTATGGCCGTTCCTGCCCCTATATTTCGCGTGGCGTTCGCTGCAGAACTACTTCGTGCTCGCAACGCTCTTCGTTCTCATCGCCGACGAGGAGCTCGCGCCGGAAGTACCACCACCCGTGACGCGCTGAAGCAGCTGACGCGGGGTAGCCGGATCGCGACCGCCTAGATTGAGCTGATGATCCGCGTCGGCTCGGTCGTCCTGCGCGTGGACGATCTGAAGCGCCAAACCGCGTTCTGGGTGGCGGCACTCGGCTACGTCCGCAGAGGGGAGGGCGATAGCGACGACTTCGTGCTCCTGCGTCCGAGAGACGCTGTCGGGCCGAACGTGTCGCTCGACCGCGTCCGCTCGACGTTGCAGATCCCACCACGCATCCACCTCGTCCTGTACACCGACGATCAGGCGGGCGAGGTGAAGCGTCTGCTCGGGCTCGGCGCGACCGAGGTCCACTGGGACAAACGACCGCCGGACGCGGACTACGTCATCCTCGCCGACCCCGAGGGCAATCGCTTCTGCGTGGTGGACATCAGCTAAGCGGTATCCTTCTCCTCATACCGGCAGCGACCGGGAAGAAGACCGACCCAGGTACCGAAAGAGAAGGCGCGTCACCGGCTGGAAGCGCGCCGCGGTGAACGGGGACGGGAAGTCGCCCGCGAGTCGGATCGGAGGCAACCGTTATCGGCCGACTGAGGTCGTCACGGCAAACGTGACGGCGAACTGCAGTGGTACCACGAGGCCCCGCTTCGTCCGCAGACGAGACGGGGCTTTTGATTTGAAAAGGAGGTCTGAGATGGCGATGACGAAAGAGAAACTGGATCCACCGCAGTCGGTCGTGTCGTTCGCTGAGAAGCACTACCGTCCGTCGGCCGTCGAGCAGGACCTCTACGGCTGGTGGGAACGCTCGGGCTTCTTCACGCCCGACGAGAACAATCCGGGCAAGCCGTTCGTGATGATGCTGCCGCTGCCGAATGTCACCGGCGACCTCCACCTGGGCCACGCGCTCGGGTTCGGCGGGTACGAGGACCTGATGGCGCGCTGGCACCGCATGCTCGGCGAGCCGACGCTCTACATGCCGGGCACCGACCACGCCGGGATCATCGCGCAGAAGGTGGTCGAGGACGAGCTCGGGAAGAACGAGATCGGCCGCAACGACCTGGGCCGCGAGAAGTTCCTGGCCGAGATGTGGAAGTGGATGGACCACTACCGGCCGCGCATCGAAAAGCAGCTGCGGCTCCTCGGCTGCTCGCTGGACTGGTCGCGTCGCAACTTTACGATGGAGCCGTCCAAGCAGCGTGCCGTGCGCACGCACTTCATCCGGCTGTTCAAGCGCGGTCATCTATACCGCGCCGATCGCATCGTGCACTGGTGCCTTCGTTGCCAGACGACGTATTCCGACCTCGAGGTCGAGCACATCGAGCGCACCGACTCGCTCTACTACGTGCGCTACCCGTGGGCCGATGCCAAGCCGGGCGATCCGCCGCTCATCATCGCGACCACGCGCCCCGAGACGATCGTCGCGGACGTCGCGGTTGCGGTCCATCCCGATGACGAACGCTGGAAGCCGTTCATCGGACGCGAGGTGCTCGTGCCGATGATCGAACGGCGGGTGAAGGTGATCGCCGACGAGGCCGTGGATCCGAAGTTCGGGACCGGCGCGCTGAAGATCACGCCCGGGCACGACGCTACCGACTTCGAGATCGGACAGCGGCATGGCCTGCCGCTGATCACCGTCATCGACACGCGCGGCGCGATGACGCCGGCCGCGGGTCCGCTGGCCGGACCCGACCGCGACACCGGTCGCCGGATGGCGGTCGAGATGCTGAGAGACCGCGGTCTGCTGGTGAAGGAGGAGCCGCTGACGCACGCGGTCGCCGTTCACGACCGCTGCAAGACGGTGGACGAGCCGCTCGTGATGAAGCAGTGGTGGGTCAAGATGGCCCCGCTCGCGGCGCCCGCGATCGCCGCGGTGCGCGAGGGCCGCGTCACGATCCATCCGCGCTACCAGGAGAAGATCTACTTCAACTGGATGGAGAACATCCGCGACTGGCCGGTGTCACGACAGATCTGGTGGGGCCACTCCATCCCGGTGTGGTACTGCGGCAACTGCGACGAGATCGTCGTGCCCGAGGAGGACGGTCCTGATCCGACGCGCTGCACGCGCTGCCGCAGCGACGACATCACGCAGGACCCTGATGTGCTTGACACCTGGTTCTCGAGCGCGCTCTGGCCTTTCTCGACGCTCGGCTGGCCCGACGAGACGGCCGATCTCAAGCGGTACTACCCGGGCAGCGTGCTCGAGACGGGCTACGACATCATTTTCTTCTGGGTCGCCCGCATGATCATGATGGGCATCGAGGAGATGGGAGACATCCCTTTCCACACGGTGTACCTCCACGGTCTCGTCCTCGTGGATGGCGCGAAGATGAGCAAGTCGACGGGCAACGTCATCAGCCCCATCGGCTTCATCGAGCAGTTCGGCGCCGACGCACTCCGCTTCGCGCTCGTGAACGGCGTGGCCGCGGGCGCGGACCAGACGCTGTCCGAGGCGAAGCTTCAGAACGCACGAGAGTTCGCGAACAAGCTCTGGAACATCAGCCGCTTCGTGCTGCATCACATCGACGAGAATGCCGAGGCGCTCCGCGAGTGGCGTTCGGATCGCACGCCGGCGCCGCGGGCGGGCGCGGGATCGGCCGATCCGTCGCTGGGACACGCCGACCGCTGGATCCTGTCGCGCACCGAGGCGATGGCCGCCGAGCTCACGCGCCTTCTCGAGCACTACTTGTTCGGCGAGTACGCCTCGGTGCTCCAGCAGTTCGTGTGGGGTGAGTTCGCCGACGTCTACCTCGAGCTCGCGAAGGCCGGCCTGCGTGACGAGACGCGTGCCCTGAGCACCGTGCGAACGCTGGCATACGTGCTCGACCGCATAATTCGTCTCGCGCATCCGATCGTCCCATTCATCAGCGACACGATCGCGCTCCAGCTATGGCAGCGGCTGCCGAACACGGATCGGTCGCCGTCGCTCGTGATCGCGAAGTGGCCGACACCGGGAACCCGGTCGGTCGCGCTCGAAGAGCGGATGGAGATCGCGCTCGAGCTCGTGCGCGCGATCCGGAACTTGCGCCAGGAGGCTGGCACGAAGCCCGGCGAGCGCGTGAAGACGACGCTCGGTGGCGATACGACCGCGATCCATGACCTCGCCGACCTGATCTCACATCTCGCACAGACCGAGGTCGCCTTCGGAACCGGTACCGGTCACGCTGCCGTCGTGCGCGCGATCGAGGTGCGCGTCGCGGTCGAGCGCGATCCAGCCGAACACCTAGCACGGCTCGAGAAGGAGCTCACCGAGGCGAAGGAGACGCTCCGCCGCTCGCGCGACCTTCTCGCACGACCCGGCTTCGCCGAGAAGGCGCCCGCCAACGTCGTCGCGCACGAGAAGGCGAAGCTCGCCGAACGCGAGGAGCGCGTCCGCCTGCTCGAAGAGGAGCTGCGCCGGGCCGCGTGAGCACGACCGCGTACATCTGCGTCACCTGCGGCGTGCAGCAGGAGCCCAGCGTGTCGGTGCCGGTGCGCTGTCCGATCTGCGAGGACGAGCGCCAGTACGTGCGCCAGGGTGGCCAGGCGTGGACGACGCTCGATGATCTCGCCGCGCAGGGTCACCGCGTCGAGCTGCGCGAGCTCGAGCCGGGCCTGACCGGCATCGGGGCGCAGCCCGCCGTCGGCATCGGCCAGCGTGCCCTTCTGGTGCGAACACCCGGCGGCAACTTCCTCTGGGACTGCTTCGGCTACATCGACGACAAAGGCGTTGCCGCGATCCGCGCGATTGGCGGCCTCGCGGGCATCGCGTTCTCGCATCCACATTTCTATGGCGTGATGGTCGAGTGGAGCCAGGCGTTCGGCGGATGTCCGATCTGGATCTCCGCCGACGACAGGACCTGGGTGCAGCGCGAGAATCCGGCCATCGTGGAATGGCGCGGCACCCGTGAAGTCCTGCCCGGCGTCACGCTGATCCAGACCGGTGGTCACTTCGAGGGAAGCGCGGTGCTCCACTGGGCGGCCGGCGTAGGCGGACGGGGAGCGCTACTCGTCGGCGACACGATCACGGTCGTGCCCGACGTGCGAGCCGTCAGCTTCATGCGGTCGTATCCGAACCTCATCCCGCTGCCCGCTGGCGAGGTCCGTCGCATCGTCGCGGCTGTCGCGCCGTACGAGTTCGAACGGATCTATGGTGGCTGGTGGGACCGCGTGACGCAGCGCGATGGCAAGGGCGCTGTCGAGAGATCGGCGCGACGCTACCTCAAGTGGATCGGGGCTGATTGATGGGACAGGGCGCGCCCGCAGAGCTGCCACCCATCCGAGGCGACCTCCGCGGCGCCTTCGGCTGGCGAGTGAATCGCCTATCCAGTCGAGCGACGCCCCTGGAGATCGTGGGCAGCGCCGGCGGTTACCTGTTGTCGCTGTTCTTCCTGGCCGGTGCCGTGTATGCGCTGCTGAGCGGTAGGCCCAATCCGGCGATCGTGATCGGGGCGTTCATCGGCGCATTGGTGTTTCTCGGACTCACGAGCCTGAGCACCGGACACTTCCTCTATCGCGCGTGGCTGCGCCGCAGGTTGGCGGCGAGGAGCCTCGCCACGAGGGCGACGGTCATTGACAGGTGGCGTCTGCCCAGCGACCGCGGTGCCTGGAGCTGTATCCGGTTCCGCTTCACGACGGCGGGAGGCCCGTTCGAAGCAGTCGCGTGCGACAGCACGGAGCTCGTGATGCGCATCGGGACTGGAGACACAATTCCGCTGCGCTACGACCCCGATGACCCACGCCGCTTGCTAATAGACGCATTCGCCTGAAAGGGATAGAGGTCGAGAGAAGCGGCCTGATGAACTCTTCAAGCACGAATTGAGGCCCGCGGTCCTGCCGAACCCCGTCAGAATGCGCCTATTGAAACACGAGGTGGGCAGCCGGCCGCCTCGTCAGAATCGCGGGATGCGGACCTTACTCAGCGAGCAGTACGCGCCGATCACATCCTCGATCGGCTTCCTCCGCCTCGACCCAGACAAGGCAGTTGCGGCGTTGATGGGCTGGCGAACGGGGCTTGGCCTGGATCCGCGTAAAGAGGAACGTCCGGAGGGATTCCCGGCGTGCCTGCACGCCCTCGAGCCTTTGGTCGGCGGAGGGTACCCGCGCGAGCTGTTCGTTGCGACAAACGGACCTTGGACCGCCTACTTCGATTGCGGACTTAGTGGAACTGATCCGATGCCCCCGATGTCGTTTCTGGCACGTGAGGTTGGCTGTGACGGCCTCGCGGTGACGGCGACACCACATATCAGGGTTGCTGGCGCCGTGCGCCGGTACGGATCCGTGCAGTTCGAGCTCTATGGTCCGCATCAAACGCACTTCATCAATTTCGTCCGGACGATAGAGGTCGCCAACGATGATGGTTGGCACTTCCACGTCAGCGGTGAACCTCAGCCATTCGAGGACCAAATGGCCTACACGCGGACACGGGTGCGCGACCGGTTCACGTCGCAGATGCTCGCCGACTACTGCTCAGCGCTGGGGATCGACGTGTTCAACCCTGCCGCCTACGGTCCGCGCGCCGTCCTGGTGCGCAGCCTCGTCAAGCTTCCTGCCGAACCGCTGTTCATGTCACTGCGAGACGCACAGGCAAGACTAGGGATCGTTCCAGGCGAGTCCGACGACCTGCCTGGCTAGCCGATAGTTGAAAGAGAAGGGCCCCGGTCGCCCGGGGCCCTCTCGATGTCACGGACTACGCGTTGACTACTGGTTCGCCTTGAGGATGTCGTTCGCCTTCGTGCCGGCATCCTTGATCGCCGCTTCCGGCGTCGCCTTCCCAGTCGTGACCTTGGTCAGCATGTCGAAGATCACGTCGCGGATCTCCTGCTGGCCACGGACGTTCGGCTCGGGGATCGAGCTGCTGATCACGTCGAAGGCCTGCTTGCCCTGTGGGTCCTTCGAGCTCCAGTAGCTCTTCAGCGCCTCATCGTTCGCAGCGGCCTTGCGGACGGGCATGTAGTAGGACTTGGTGCCCCAGTCCGCGGTGTTCGCCGGGTCGCTGAACCACTTCACGAACAGCCAGCTGGCGAGCTGCTTCTGCGGCGTGCTCTTGAGCACGGCGACGTTCGCGCCATACATCACAGTGCGCGGCTTCGCGGGGTCGGTCTGCGGTGGGACTCCGACGTTCCATTTCACGGCCGTCTTCATCGCGCCCGCGATGAATGGCCGCGAGGACGTCGAGCCCATCGTGAACGCGAGCTTGCTGGCGGCGAAGTCGTTCTGCCAGTCGAAGCCGGTCGGGGTGTACGCGTAGCCGCCCTTCCACAGGCGATCCATCATCTGAAGGACCGCGAGGCCTTCCTTGCCATCCCACGCGACGGTCTTGTTGTCGGCGGACATGATGTTGCCGCCCATCGACATGACCCACGCGTTGAAGTTCGACGCGTCGAGCGGCTGCGCCCAGCCGTAGCGTGTCGTCTTGCCGTCCGCGCCCTTGAGCGTGGTTTTCATGACGGCTTGCTCGAAGTCCGCCCACGTCTTCGGCGTTGTCGTGACGCCGGAGGACGTGAGGACGTCCTCATTCGTGTACATCACGAACAGCGACTTCGTGAACGGGAAGGAGAGCAGCTCGTTGTTGTACTGAGGGAACCGGTTGGTGTCGAAGTACGGCTTGTAGATGTCGTCCTGGCTCGCCTTGTCGAGCCCGTTCGTCTTGCTGTTCATGTACGGGTCCAGGTTGATGACCACGGCGGCCTTCTGGTAGTCGGCGACCTGGCTCTCGTACGCGTGCACGATCTCCGGCAGCGCGCCGGCCTGGATCGCGCCGAGCGTCTTCTGGTAGAGCTGGGTGTAGTTGCCCTGCACGACCGGCGTGATCGTGATGCCCTTGCCGTTCGTTTCGTTGAACTTCTTGACGGCCGCCTCTAGCGCGCCCTTCTGCGGGTCGCTCGTCAGCGCGTGCCACAGGGTCAGGGAGACCGGGCCGGTGATCTCGATGTCCGCCTCGGTCGTCGGCGCGGGAGTCGCGGCTGGTCCTGCGGCCGCGCATGCGCCAAGCAGGATCGCCAATGTCGCGAGTAGAGCCGGGATCCGCATTCTCGTCA
>JALYLT010000111.1 GCA_030774095.1 Chloroflexota bacterium | reverse complement strand
CGCGCCCGGTCATGACGCCGGACGAGGTCGAGACGATCGCGACGCCGAGGCCACCGAGCACGCGCGGCATCTCCGTCTTGCGCGCGTACACGCGGAGGCCCGGCCGGCTGATGCGCCTGAGCCCCGAAACCGCCGGCACTTTGCCGCCGATGTATTTCATCTTCAGCACGATCTCGCGCGCCGATGGCTGGTCGAACGAGCTGATGAAGCCTTCGGCCTTCAGGATCTTCGCGACCTCGAGCTTCGTGCGGCTTGCCGGCACGGTCACTGTCTCGTGACGGGCGCCGGCCGCGTTCCGCACGCGCGTGAGCATGTCGGCCAGCGGATCGCTGGGCGCTCCGCCGATACGCGGTTTCTTCGGTTTCTGCACGGCCGCGCGCTTCACGGCGGGCCGGTCGATCCGGGTCGCCTCGCCGGCCTGCACGTCGCCGGTCTCCGTCGGGGTCGTCGTCTCGTCCGTCATCATTTACATCTCACCAGCTCGACTTCGTCACGCCGGGCAGCTCGCCCATGAGCGCGCGTTCGCGGAAACAGATCCGGCAGAGACCGAACTTGCGCATGTAGCCACGCGCGCGGCCGCAGATCTGGCAGCGGTGGTAGGCCTGCACCTTGTGCTTCGGCGGCCTCTGGGACTTGAGGATCAAGCTCTTCTTGGCCATGAGCGGGGCTAGGCCCCTTCCACCCCCTTCGTGGGCGCCTTGAACGGCATGCCGAGTCCGCGTAGCAGCGCGCGCGCCTCTTCATCCGTCTTGGCCGTGGTGACGATCGTGATCTCCATGCCGCGTAGACGGTCGATCTTGTCGTAATCGATCTCCGGGAAGACGAGTTGCTCCTTGAGGCCGAGGGAGAAGTTGCCGCGACCGTCGAAGCTGCGGTCCGGGATGCCCTGGAAGTCACGGATGCGCGGGAGCGCCACGGTGACGAGCTTCTCGTAGAAGTGCCACATGCGCTCGCCGCGCAGCGTGACCTTCAGGCCGATCGGCATGCCGACGCGCAACTTGAAGTTCGAGATCGCACGGCGGGACTTCGTGACGACCGGGCGCTGGCCGGTGATCTGCGCGAGATCCGACGCCGCGGCGTCCATAGCCTTTCCGTTGCCGATCGCCTCGCCCATGCCGATGTTGAGCACGATCTTCTCGAGGCGCGGGATCTGCATCACGTTCTTGAAGCCGAACTGCTTGCGCAGCTCGTCCCGGAGAGCCGAGTCGTAGCGCTCCTTCATCGCGCTCGCCACTGCCATCATTCCTTCTCCTCGACCACGATCGACTCGCCGCACCGCTTGCAGATGCGCTCTTTGGTGTCCTCTTCGATGCGGTGCGCGACGCGCGTCGCCTCGCCACAGTGCGGGCAGATGACCATGACCTTCCCGAAAGACAGCGCCATCGGCTGGTCGATGATCCCGCCCTTGTTGTTCTTGGACGGATTCGGCTTCGTGTGGCGCTTCACGATGTTCACGCCTGCGACGACGACCTTGCCCGATGCGCCGTCGACCTCCTGGACCTTGCCGCGCTTGCCGCGATCGCGCCCGGCGATGACCACGACCTCGTCGCCCTTGCGGATGCGCAGGTTACCCGCCACTAGAGCACCTGCTCAATCTCGCGGCTCAGGGGCAGGGGCCCCTGTTCAGCGACCGAAGGGAGCGTGCGCGGAGACGCGCTCAAGGCTGGTGGGACTCGCTCGGCCCGGCAAAGCCGGGTCTCGCTCGTTTTCATAGGACCTCCGGCGCGAGCGAGACGATCTTCATGAAGTTGCGCTCGCGGAGCTCGCGCGCGACAGGGCCAAATATGCGCGTGCCGCGCGGCTGGTTCTGCGGGGTGAGCAGGACGGCCGCGTTGTCGTCGAAGCGGATGAAGGATCCATCGGTACGGCGGTATTCCTTCGTCTGGCGGACGACCACGGCGCGCACGACCTCACCCTTCTTCACCCCGGAGTTCGGGATCGCGTTCTTCACGGCGGCGATGAATACGTCGCCGATCGAAGCGGAGGTCCCGGTGGACGAGCCCAGCACGCGGATCACCGAGAGCTCTCTCGCTCCGGTGTTGTCGGCGACGCGAACCCGCGTGTATGGACGGATCAAGCCTCGGTCTCCTCCGTCTCCTCGTCGGCCTCTTCGGCCGGCTTCGATAGGAACTCCGCCGCGCCCTCGGACTCCTCGAGCGCCTTCTCGATGTCGGCGACGCGCGGCGCCGCTGCGCCCGCCTCACCGATCCGGGAGATGACCTCGACGACCCGCCAGCGCTTCGTCGCGCTGTATGGGCGGCTCTCCTGGATGCGCACGAGGTCGCCCTCACGCACGTCGCCCGCGTCGTCGTGCGCCGCGAACCGCTTGCGCACGCGGACGACCTTCTTGTACAGCGGGTGCTCGCGCTGGCGCTCGACCGTGACGATCACGGTCTGCGCCTGCTTCGCCGACACCACCACGCCGACCTTGGTCTTGCGGTGGAATTGGCGCCAGCCGGTCACCGACTGTGTCGCGGCGGCGGTGTGCGACACCGTCGCGGCGGCACGCTTGCGCGTGACCACGGTCTTGCGCACGGCGGGGCGCGCGGCGGTCGCCGTCGCTGCGGCGCGCGGCGCGGCGGCCGTCGTCTTCTTCGCGGCCGTGGTCTTTTTCGCCGCCGTCGTCTTCGTGGCGACGGGCTTCGCGGCCGTGGTCTTCTTGGTGGTCTTCTCAGCCATTCGTCGCTCTCTCTCGCTCCTGCAGCACCGTGAGCGCGCGCGCGATCCGCCGCCGGGCGGCGGGCAGCCCGCGGTAGTTCTTCAGCTGGCGCGTCGCCAGCTTGAAGCGGAAGTCGAAGAGCTCCTCTTTCGCGCTCTTCAGCTCGTCAGCGAGCTCGTCGTCAGACAGCCGCCGCATGTCCTTCAGTTGCACTGCCGCCCCCCTCCTGGCCCTCTCGTGACACGAACTTCGTCTTGATCGGGAGCTTGTACGCCGCGAGCCGCAGCGCTTCCTTCGCCAGCGCCTCGTTCACGCCCGCGGCCTCGAACAGGATCCGACCCGGTCGGATGACCGCGACCCAGTGGTCGGGCGCACCCTTGCCCGAGCCCATCCGCACTTCGGCCGGCTTCTTCGTGACCGGTTTGTCCGGGAAGACACGGATCCAGACTTTGCCGCCGCGCTTGAAGTGATGGACGATCGCGCGCCGCGCGGCCTCCAGCTGGCGCGCCGTCATCCAGCACGGCTCCTGCGCCTGCAACCCGAAATCGCCGAACGCGAGGGTCGCGCCGGACTGGGCATGACCCTTCATGCGGCCGCGCTGGAACTTCCGGTGCTTCAGTCGCTTCGGCTGCAACATGGCTAGACCCCCACCGCCGGTGGCGCGCTCGGCGAGGCGACTGGCGTCGGCGCCGGGGCCGGCGCGGGCGGTGCGATGGGACGCGGCGCGTTCCCGCCGGGCGCGTTCTGCGCGACCTGACGTGGCGCCGGCTCGATATCGCCCTTGTAGACCCAGGCCTTTACGCCGATCGTGCCGTACGTCGTCTTCGCGATCGCGCGGCCGAACTCGATGTCCGCGCGCATGGTGTGCAGCGGAACGCGACCCTCGCGCTCCCACTCGCGTCGGCTCATCTCCGCGCCGCCGAGGCGGCCCGCGACGGCGACGCGGACGCCCTTCGCCCCCGACTTCATCGAACGGAGGACGGTCTGCTTGAGCACCTTACGGAACGAGACGCGCCGCTCGAGCTGCTGCGCGACGTTCTCCGCGATGAGGACCGCATCGAGCTCCGGGTAGCGGATCTCGACGATATTCACCTTCACGGCCTTGCCCGTCGTCTTTCCAAGGACCTGGCGCAGCTCCTCGACCTTCGCGCCGCCCTTGCCGATGACGACGCCCGGCTTCGCCGTGTGGATCGTCACGGTGACCTGGTTCGTGGAGCGCTCGATGTCGATGCGCGAGATCGCCGCGTCGCGCAGGCGCGCACGGATCGCCGAACGGATCGACACGTCCTCCTTCAGGAGGATCGGGTAATTCTTCGACCCGGCGTACCACTTCGCGTTCCAGGTCTTCACGAACCCCAGACGGAACCCCAGCGGATGGACTTTCTGACCCATTAGGCCTTCCTCTCGTCGACGATCACGGTGATGTGGCACGTGCGGCGCAGCTTCGTGTCGCGCCGTCCGCGTCCGCGCATCCAGATGCGCTTCATGCGCGGACCCTCGTCGGCGATGGCCCGCTTCACGTACAGGTTCTCGAGCGTCATGCTGTAGTTGTTCTCCGCGTTCGCGACCGCCGAGCGCACGACGCGACCGATCGGCAGCGCGGCGCCTTTCGGTAGGTTCTCGAGCATCGAGATCGCCTCCTCAGCGGACTTTCCGGTGATGAGGTCGGTCACGAGCCTCGCCTTCCGTGGCGAGAAGCGCTGGAACTTCGCGGACGCGCGCACTTCCATCGTCATGCCCCCGGCTTCACGACGGCCGCGGTCTCCGCAGCGGCGCCGCGACCGTGCGCGCGGAACGTGCGGGTCGGCGCGAATTCGCCCAGCCGGTGCCCGACCATGTTCTCGGTGATGAAGACGGGCACGTGACGCCGGCCGTCGTGTACCGCGATCGTGTGACCCACCATCGTCGGCAGCACGAGCGACGCGCGCGACCAGGTCTTGACGACCTTCTTCTCGTTGCGTGCGTTGAGCTGCTCGATCTTCTTCTTGAGCGACTCGTGGACGAAGGGGCCCTTGCGGATGGAACGCGTCATTCGTTCAATCTCCGGCTCCGCCGGGAGACGCGCCCCAGCGGGTTGTGCTCACTCGTCGCGCACGCTCGCCTCGGCTCGCTGACAGGGGCCCCTACCCCTGAGCCGCTCCTCGTTCGCGTCATTACTTACTCTTCCTCTTCTTCGGACGCTCGGTCACGAAGCGATCCGTCTTCGGGTTGCGACGTGTCTTGAGGCCCATCGCGGGTTTGCCCCAAGGCGTCTGAGCCTGGCCGCCCACCGGCGACTTTGCCTCGCCGCCACCGTGCGGGTGATCGCGGGGCGACATCACAACGCCACGCACCGCCGGCCGCCAGCCCATCCGGCGCTTGTGCCCTGCGCCACCGACCTTCTGGTTCTCGTGCTCGACGTTGCCGAGCTGTCCGACCGTCGCGCGGCACCGCACCTGAACGACGCGGATGCCACCCGACGGAAGGCGGATCTGCGCGAACTCGCCTTCCTTCGCGACGAGCTGGGCCATACCGCCCGCCGCGCGCACGAGCTGCGCGCCGCGGCCGGGCTGGAGCTCGACGCCGTGGATAGTCGTTCCGGTCGGGATGTTCTCGAGCGGCAGGCAGTTGCCCACGCGCGCCTCGGCCTCGGGACCGGACATGACGTTGTCCCCGACCTTGAGCTCGTTCGGCGCGAGGATGTAGCGCTTCTCGCCGTCGCGGTATACGAGGAGGGCGAGGCGCGCCGAGCGGTTCGGGTCGTATTCGATCGCGAGAACACGCGCGGGGATCCCGTCCTTGGTGCGCTTGAAGTCCACGATCCGGTAGCGCCGCTTCTCGCCGCCCCCGCGGTGGCGCGTGGTCACGCGGCCCTGCGCGTTGCGGCCGGCCTGGCGCAGCTTGCGCTCGGTCAGGCTCTTCTCGGGCTTGCTCTTCGTGATCTCGGCGTACGACGCGGACTGCCGGAACCGGCGGACCGGCGTGAACGCCTTGTATTGCTTCAGCGGCATTCCCTAGACCCCTTCCACGAAGTAGCGCTCGATCTTCTGGCCCTCGGCGATGGTCACGATGGCTTTCTTCCAGTCCGGTCGCCGCCCGATGCGACGCCCGAGGCGCCGCTCCTTGCCGCGGACGGTCATGGTGTTCACGTCGACGACGTCGACCTTGAACGCCTCCGCGACCGCGGCCGCGATCTCCTGCTTCGTCGCATCGCGCGCCACCTCGAAGGTGTAGCGGCCCACGTTCGTCTCGGTCATGGAACGCTCGGTGATGACCGGGCGCAGCAGCACCAGAGTCCCTCTCATGCCCGCGCCTCCGCGCGCTCGCCGGCACGGACCGCGAGCGCCTCGAGCGCCGGACGCGTGACGAGGAGCGTGTCCGACTCCATGACGTCCGAGAGGCGCAGCGACATCGGCGTGCGCAGCTCGACGTCGGGCAGGTTCGCGACCGCGCGACCGATGCGTTCGTCGAGCTCCGGCGAGATGACCATCGTCCGCCCGGTGTCGCCGATCTTGCCGAGCCACGCAACGAACTCGCGCGTGCGCGGGCGCTCTCCGTCGAAGCGGAGCTCCTCGAGCACGAACACGCGACCCGCCGCGGCACGTTCGCTCACGGCCTCGCCGAACGCGGCGCGCCGCATCTTCTCGGGCATGCGCTGCGCGTACTTGCGTCCGTTCGGGCCGAATACGACGCCACCGTGGCGCCACAGCGGCGAGCGGATGCTCCCCTGACGCGCGCGGCCCGTGCCCTTCTGGGCCCACGGCTTCTTGCCGCCGCCGGAAACACGCGCGCGGTTCTTCGTCGAGGCCGTCGCCTGGCGCGCGTTGGCGCGCTCGGCGATGAAGGCCTGGAAGAGCGTCGCGGCGCGCGAAGCTCCCTTCAGGAATGCGGCGGGCAGCGCGACCGAACCGGACGACGAGCCATCCGCTGCGATGAGCGGCGCTTCTCCCACCGGCGCGGTCGGCAACGCACGCGCCGCGACCTTTTCCCGCTTGGGCTCTTGATGGGCGTCACGGGTCTGCGCGCGTGGACGTGCGGGCTCGGGGCGACGCGCGACGCGCGTGACCGGCCGCGCGACGACGCGCTTGGTCGCCGGGGCGGCCTTGCGCCCGGCCTTTAACTCTGCGCCTGTCGTCGGCTTAGCGGCCTTCGCGGCAGGGCTCTTCACGGTCGCGCCCGGACGTTTCGCGCCCGCCGTCGCGGCCGTCGGCTTCTTGGCCTTCTTGGCATCGGAGGACCTTGCGCCCGACTTTGAAGCCTGAGCGCCCTTCTTGGTCTTCACATCGTCGGTCTTCGCCATCAGGCCTTCTTCACCATCACGACCCCGTTGCGCGGGCCGGGCACCGCGCCCGACAGGATGAGCAGCGAACGCTCGCCGTCGGCGCGCAGCACCTTCAGGTTCTTCACCGTCACGCGGTCGACGCCCTGGTGCGATGCCATGCGCAGTCCCTTCAGCACGCGGCCGGGCGTCGTACCTGCGCCGACCGAGCCCTGACGGCGCAGATGGTCGGAGCCGTGCGACTTCGGTCCACGCGTGAAGTGGTGCAGGTGCACTGGACCCTGGAAGCCCTTGCCTTTCGAGATACCGGTCACGTGCACCTTGTCGCCGACCGCGAAGCTCTCCACGCCGATGCGCTGCCCGGCGGCGAAGCCGGTCACGTCGTCGACGC